>JADFTK010000065.1 GCA_022560375.1 Patescibacteria group bacterium | reverse complement strand
CAAGGAGCGGTTGCCTACGTGGATCTGCGGTTACGAGTGCAACTTCACATTTTTTCATAAGGAAGTTCACGTGTTCCGGAAGGCTTCTCCCGACCTCGTTCGCAAACGTCATGATGAAATGGTCAGCCTGTGGCCCGGCAAAGAAAAAACCGGACTGTACCATGAGCAGTTGTTCGAGCTCCCTGAGGAGTCCCGGGAAATATTGAGGCTCTTTGTGCATGGTGCAACCTTTCCTCTTTATTGACAGGATTAATGGACAAAGTAATATAAATGAACTAGATGATAGTATCGTAACGCCTCATGCTTGTCAAGGAGGCTATTTCAGATTATAATATATACATTCGAAACAAATATGAGTACCCAAGCAAAAAAACGTACTAGCCAACAAAAACATGAACGCGCTTCTCACTTCGCCCTATCTCCGAAGCAATTTTCTGAATGCCCTAAATGTAAAAAGCCGGTCATCCCTCATCGTGTTTGCCAATTTTGCGGATATTACCGCGGCCGAGATGTATTAAAACTTGATACCAAAGAAGAGCGTAAGAAGAAAAAGGGGAAAAAGAAAGAAGCTAAGGCTAAAAATAGGTAACGTCATCTATGTCAAATCGCCACCTCTCACGCACCATTGCTATGCAGTCTCTGTATGAATGGGATTTTAATAAACTTGATTCCAGTGAATTACCCAGAATTCTTGCAGAAAACTTAAAAGCTTTTGCTCCTGATTTTAATGATAACCAATTTACGGCTCATATAATCAAGGGGGTCATGAATCACTTGGAAGAGATCAATCAACTGATAACCAAATATGCTCCGGAGTGGCCGCTCGAGCAAATCACCGTTGTTGACCGGAACGTTCTCCGGATAGGTATTTACGAACTAAAATTTTCCCAAGGTGAAATCCCTCCCAAAGTAGCTATTAACGAAGCTATTGAACTGGCTAAAACTTTTGGCGGGGAATCTTCTGGTAAATTCATTAATGGGGTCATGGGAACTATATACAAAGACATGGACTCCAAGGGTGAAACTACAATTATAGAAAAAAAAGAAAAAGACCCTCCTAAAGATATTACTAATAAGCAGTCAACTTAAACGAACGTTGGTCCCATCATCGGACATACGCTGGTTTGAGGTGATAATCATATCATCACATGAAAAACTTTGACAAACTCGAAGAAGAAATAAAAATAAAATTCAATAACCAAGATCTACTAAAACAAGCTATGGTGCACCGGTCCTACTTGAATGAGCACCGTGATTTTAAGCTGGGACACAACGAACGCCTCGAATTTCTTGGAGACGCAGTTTTAGAGCTGGTGGTCACCGAGTACCTATATAACAAATATGACAATCCCGAGGGAGAGCTCACTAATTGGCGGGCCAGCCTGGTGAATGCCAACACCCTGTCTGACGCCGCCCAGCAGATCAAGCTGGAAAACTACATGTACATGTCTCGCGGTGAATCAAAAGATAATAATACCAAAGCTCGGGATTATATCATTGCTAATGCTTATGAAGCTTTGATAGGAGCAATTTATCTGGATGGCGGTTGGGATAGCGCCAAGCAATTTATAAATGAAAAAATTCTTACGCGACTTGATAAAATTCTAGAAAACAAACTTTATCTCGATCCCAAAAGCAATTTTCAGGAAATGAGCCAGGAAAAATACGGAATTACTCCTACCTACAAAGTAATGGAAGAAAGTGGCCCTGACCACGACAAAAACTTCACTATCGGCGTGTACCTGGGGGAGGAACTGGTAGCTACAGGCGTTGGCACCTCTAAACAAGAAGCACAGGTCGCTGCAGCTAAAACAGCGATTGAGAAAAAAGGTTGGTAGCAAAAATCTAACGTATTGACATAAACTATACATTTGATTTAAGATAAAATATTAAAAAAAGATCTTTAGAAATTTAATAGTAAGATTTCCAACAATAACATAATCACAAAGGAGGGACGGATGTCCTCAAACTCAAGGGTGAATGACATGGACATGTCACCTGAAGGTGGCGTAGTAAGTGGCATGTTCGCTGCCAGAGTCTCAAGTGTTTTCAGCAGAAAAAAATGTGTCGCTCTAAAAATCAAAAGCGGTACGCTGAAGACCGGCGACAAGTTATATTTTTTCAGGCCTAAATCGGGCACGGCCGGAATGGGCGATACGGGCCAGGAAACATTTGAGCACACTCAGGTGGTTGACTCTATCCAGATTTTCCACCTTGGCCAGTACCGCCAGGTAAGCCAAATCTCCATACTCGAGTATCCCGGTGGAGAAAAAAAATCGATAGTAAAATTCGTAGACGACCTGAACAATCCAGTATTACTCAGTGACCGACACTGTGCTATTGCTGTCAGCCGACTAGCGCCCAACAACGCAGAGGTAACTCTGGCTGAATTAGTCAGCCCAGCACGCGCTGATGACGATGATGAAGCAAGGCCAGCACTTATTCTAGATACGGATAATGACGGGGCCTGCTGACCACAAGACAGTTTGATGTATTCTATAAACTGCTATTCCAAAACCTAAAATAAGGAGGTGTTTATGGCTCCCGGTACTAATCTAGTTCCGATCGGCCAGGTATTCGAAGTATTCGATGGAAAATACAACATCAGCTACTACGGTATCAAAGTTACTGACAATGCATTTTCCCGTGGGGGAAAATTGATATTCCGACCACCTAACAATGACGGGGAAGAAGAAATAGTCCTTCGCGTGGCCACCATCGAGATCGAGAAAAAAAGAGTTAATGTCGTAAAATCTGGGCATGCCTGTGCGATACGCCCGACCTGTATTCCGCTAAAGGGTCCCGGTATCAACTGGACCGTACTGGTAAATGCCCAACATGCTGCTTGTGCAACAATGTGTGTCCAAACCTTTTCCCCTCGACCAGTTCTGCCTAATGCAGTAAAAGAACTAGTAGGGAAAAACTCAATGTTCACCAAATAACCACATAATCTTTATGTCAAGCGCGTTAGCAAACTCTAGCGCGCTTTTATTCCTTTACAAGCTTATAATTTACTGCTAAGCTGATATAGAAAATATATGTTGTACAAAATATTGTCCCTAGATTACATCTCTCATATTGGTTCCAGGTGAAGCATTCCCAAAAAAGGGGAATTTTTTTTGTCTAATTTTTTAAAAAAACACCTTAATGCAAAGTTTCCATAATCGCGATATCATCTCGATCCGTGACTTTAATAAAGAAGAGATTTTACATATCCTGGAAACTGCAAAAAAATTTAAACAGAAGACTTTTCCCACCATGCTAAAAAATAAAATACTGGCCAGCCTTTTTTTTGAGCCTTCAACTAGAACTAGATTCTCCTTTGAATCCGCCATGCAACGATTGGGCGGATCGATAATATCTCTAGCAGATGG
>JADFTK010000026.1 GCA_022560375.1 Patescibacteria group bacterium | reverse complement strand
TCAAGGGTACGGGATCCAAAAAAAGGAAACGTCGAGAGGAAGCGGAGGAGGACTAGTATTATGAGGGAACACCTGCGGTTTTCCCTCATCACTCCTTTTCCCTTTAGTTGATTGCTTCGCCCCGGGACCTTATAACCCGTGGGCTCAGCATCCTATTTTTAGAAATTCAAAAACCCACCGGGTGGTGGGTTTTTGAATATTACCTTATCTCCTAGAGGGCGGCCTGGGTTACACAACATATATGGCTTGGAAATTTTTTGCAGTTCACCTTTTTTTTGCAGGTATCGTTTGAATCACCGCAGGCAATGGGTGTAGTTAGCAGCATATCGCTGTATGGTTTGCCGTTGCTGTTAACGAAAAAGACAAACCAATCTTGACTCTCGAGTACCTGCTGCGGCATGCATACGTTTTTGGTACCGAGATCTGACTGGATGGTAAGGATTGTCTCTGGTTGAGTAATAGTTTCTTCGTTGTTATTCGCGCCCATAACGAATAGTGGAGCTCCAGAGCCGATAATATCGTACCCAGTCGGATTATCCACGAATCCCGTGTCTGAATAGTATTGAGCTAGGACAAGATTCCAACTTTTAGTAAAGACCATGGCACTGATATTAACTGGTTGGTCTGGAGTAATGTTATAAATGTCATTTGGTGAGAAATTTTTACTAACCATGGCTGGACAATTTGTGGTATCAACCTGATCAGTCAGAGAAGCATCGTTATATACGTTTCCCTCTACGTCAACGTAATAGGTAGAAATTTCCGGGCCAGTACTACAACCAGGCCATGAGGATTGCCATTGCCAGGTGCCGCTCACGCATAGGTTACAGCCATTTATTTCACCGTCAGTACAGGTGATGCCATTGATATTTACCTGAGCATTTGCTGTTTCAATACCTAGTATTGGTGCATTTGACTCAAAGGTAATCAGCGGCTGCGATCTTTCAGGAAGACAGATCATTTGCAAATCTGCAATATTTACTTGTGCGTTTGCAGTATCAATACCTAGTTTTGATTTTTGTAGTGTTAGACCAGAGGCCGGGAGGGTACGCAAGGCAATATACATAGCTGGGTGAGTTGCTGTATTGGTAGTCAGCATTAGAGGAAGATCAGTTGTCGAAAAATCCCCATCATTAAATTGGTTATTTCCATAATTACCGAAGTTGTGATTTGGGGGATTATTAGATTGAAGACCCAGAAATGATACAGTGCTGAATTGATTGTAATCCCCAGTGTTTACATTATTATATGATATAACGGCAGAATCCACATCTCTAATCAGTAGTGGCTCAGCTCCAATTATTTCTGTCCTTGGCCTTGGCTTAGTGTCAGATTCAATCCACCTAGACATAGCAAAACCAAATCCTGAGCCTATAACTATGGCTCCAGCCATCATGATACCAACGCTTATTAGAATAACAGTGTTTGTTGCTGTATCGGTTTTTGTTTTTACCTTTACCGTGGTATCTTTAAGTTTTTCCATATCATTTTGGTTAATTATAGTTAGTATAAGTATATCAATTAGGCGGAAAAGTGTAATTTATTAGTATTTGGTATTAATTAAAAAACCCATCGGGTGGTGTGTTTTTAGTTTGATTGCAATAATTAGCTATAGAGCCTCAACATCATCTTCAACCTGTACAACTACGCAGCAGGCATGAGTCGGAAATTTCTTGCAGTTAACCTTAGTACATTGATTCTCAGGTTCAGTATCTCCACAAGCAATTTGTTGCGAAAGCATCATGTCACTAAATGGTTTACCATTTTTATCATAGAAAAAAACTTTGAATTCATCTGATTTAAGTACGTGATCAGGTAAACATAATGATTGGGTATCATCAATAGTTAATGTTGACTCAGGGACAGCTGTAATTGAACCACCCCAATTCATTGACATTATATACAACGGGAGTTTGCTATTAACTACATCATAGTTATTCCCATATTGGATAAATGTTGATCCGTAAAATTGTCCAAAAGTAATGTTCCAAGATTTGTAAAACATTAGGAATGAATCGCTAAATACATTTTCGGACGTAACTGAGGTAATGTTATCTGGTGCAAAGGAATTACTGGTAAGAAGTTGGCAAGGAGTTTCATTTAGTCGATTTATTAAGCTTGAGTCAGAGTATACATTTCCATCTTCATCAACATAGTAAACTACATCTATAGAGTTTGGGTTGGTATTAGAATTAATATTAACCTGAGCGCTCGCTGTAGATATCAGTGGCCTTTTGAATGTTAGATTATTAATGCCTGAGCCTTCAGGGATGCATATAGTATTTAGATCATCAATAGTCACCTGTGCATTTGCTGAAGGGACTAGGCCTACAGATGAACTGTATGAAGATGTTCGCAGGGCAATTTGCATAGCAGGGTGATTTGAACTATCAATATGTACTTCTAGTGGAATTGTAGTTTCCATGGTAATACCATCAGTCGATAATCCAAATTCACCAAAAGTATAAAGTACGTTATAGGCATTTCCATCATTATCAAAGTTACCTAATTCAATAATTGGAATAAAATAATTACCTAGATTAGAAGGATCGATGGATATGTCAAAAAGGGAAATGTCACTAATTTGCATTGCTATTGGTAGCACTACTGGCTCTGGCTCAATAATTAGGATTCTTTTTGGCGCTTTGAGGAAAGCCGAGGAAAGTCCAATAAATCCAACTATACCAACAATGCCCAAAAGCAGGATAACTAATGTACTCATCCTTGTTTTTGTAACTAGTTTAGTTTTAGTCTCTTTTTGGGAATTGTCGTTTGACATTGGCATTTACTTTTAATTTTTATTTTATATAATTATTTTATCATAAAATAGCCACTTTGTCAATATGCTGGACAAAATATTAAAGGCTAGTAATTTTTATTTAAGTATTTTAATAACTGATCCAGCCGGTGTGTCATCAAGTCGAAACCCAGCTTTGGATATTTCATCACGTACTTTGTCTGCTTCTTCGTATTTTTTTTGGCTGCGCAGGTCATCGCGCTTTTTGGCTAATTTTTTAATTTCATTGGGCACATTAATTGGTTTAGCCAGATGCAGGTCAAGTCCCAGGATTTTATCAAACTGAAGTAGGGATTCTTTTTTTGCTTCCGGTGGGTAATCAGATTTTAGTAAATCCCATAATACCGCTAGGGCTTGGGGCGTATTAAGATCGTCACTTATGGCCTCCTCGAACCACTCTTCAAATTCAGCGCAGCCAATGTTAGGTTCGCCCAGCTCGCCAGCTATGGCATATAGATTGTCCAGAGTATTTTGTGCCGCCTCCAGTGCTTCCCAGGAGAAGGCTAACTTTTTACGATAATGCGTTCCCAGCACAAAATAGCGGTAGGCCAAGGGGCTAATACCTTTTTCTTTTAGCGTTTCTAGAGTTATAAAATCTTTCTTATTTGATTTAGCCATTTTTATCATTCCTGAAAATTTTTTTCTACAGTTTTCACACTTCACCATTAATAAAACACCATCTTTCTGTTTTTCGATAACGTAGTCCTTTTTTGTTCTTAAAAGATTTGAATGACCGCAATAGGGACAAATATGAGTGTTGTCTTTTAATGTTATATTACCCAGTGGATCAAAAACTAAAAATTCATTGTGCAGCCAAAATTTCACAAACTGTTTACCGGTGACTGCTTCGGCCTGAGCAATCTCATTGGTATGATGAATGGGAATATGGTCTATTCCTCCGCAATGAATATCAAATGTATCACCTAGGTATTTTTGGGCCATGACTGAGCATTCTAGATGCCAGCCCGGGAAGCCTTTGCCCCAGGGGCTGTCCCACTCCATCTGACGCTTACTATCTTGGGGTGAGAATTTCCACAAGGCGAAGTCTGTGGCATTATATTTTTCTTTGTTTTTTTCTACTCGGGCACCTTCTTTGAGCTCGCTGAGTTTTTGTCCCGTGAGTTGGCCATAGCCCTCGAATTTACTGGTATCAAAATAAATACCGTCTGATATCTGGTAGGTGAAGCCTTTGGCTTCTAATTTTTTAATCCAATCAATTTGTTCGGTGATGTGGTCGGTGGCCTTGGCCCAAATATCCGGCTCAGTGAGATTAAGTTTTTTCATATTTTGCTTAAAGGCCTTGGTATAGAATTCGGCAATTTCCCAAATACTCTTTTCGTTCGATCCAGGTGACTTTTTGAAATATGAGTAATTATTTTTTGCCAGATTCATAAACCCACAAAATTGACATTGATGAGAGTTATTAATCAAGGTTATATTGTTACCGGAGCTAACAATCCCACTAAAGAAGTCTTTTCCGCAGTTATTACATTTTAAAAATAAGGCATCTCTATTAGTCTTTTCCATCTTATCATCACCTTCATCCGCGTCAGATGTCAGATGCCCCACGTCAGTAATATTCATGACATGTTTTACGCTAAAACCATGGGATTTCAAAGTTCGCTTCAATACATCTTCAAAAATGTAGCTCCGTAAATTACCGATATGGGCATAGTTATAAACCGTTGGTCCGCAAGTATACAAACCAACCTCTTTTTTATTCAGAGGTGTAAATAGTTCTTTTTTTCTGGTGAGGGTATTGAATAGTTGTAACATGTTAGCTATATTTTACCCTCTTTGTAGCTGATCTGCAACAGTCTTTAAGCTGCCAATCGCCCGAAGACAAGTATAAAGGCCATGCCAATGGCCATGACCAAGGCACCGCCAATTCGATATTTAATATTTTTTTCTTTGAAGTAGTAGGTTCCCAAAACAATGCTCCCGACTATAAGCAAAGCTCTTTTAATGGCAATGGCGTAGGATACAAATGTAGTTTCCAGGCCGGATAAAAACATAACATCAGCCGCTACAGAAAGAATAGCTCCCAGTACCAGATACCAAAGATGCCCTTGAATAACATTTTTAAAATGATGGCGATGTTTTACGCCCATCCAGACACTCATTATAATAGCTTCCAGAAATACCGTAACTGATAAAAAAAACCAAACAGAGCTGGCTTGAATCCCCATTTTGGCAAAGTTAGCGCTAAAGCTCCAAATGAAGGCAATGATAAGAATGTAAACACTGGATCTATGAGAAAAAATATCTTTTATGCGATAGCGCAGCCCTTTTCGCAGATCCTCGCCTTTTAGCAAAAGGGCGCCTAATACTACCAAGAAGATTCCTATTATTCCGTAGGCGTTTGGTAATTCACCGAGAAAAAAGTAGGAAGTGAATATTAGGAAAACAGGAGTAAGAGAAAGTAAAGGCAGCGTGGTGGAAAGGGGGGCTATTTTCTCATCCTTGATTAGCATGATATTGGTCAATACTAAAAGGGGAGTATTGACCGCTATGATCCACCAAAATGAGGGCTGGATTTCCGGTATGCCCTGCCATAAAGTTATAAAGAAATAAAATGGTACAGAAAAAACTGTTATCCCCCAAAAAATAATTTTTATCCGATAAACTTTAGTAGCCTTTTTTTTAACTACGTCGATGAAGGGGTATATGACTGATGAGATGATAATGAGGAGTAGGCCAGACATTTCTAAATATTTAAAAAGCCCCCAAGGGCAAATATATAATTAAGCTAATTGTATGGCTAACCAACCTTATTTTCTGAATGCCTAATATCAAGGCCTATTTCTTTCCATTCAGACATGACTTGCTCGATATCTTTTGCTTCTACTACCAGCTTATTAGTGTCACTAGATTCCTTGATACTTCTGAGCTTGACCATGGAGGAAGCTTCGTCCATTAAGTCAATGGCCTTATCAGGAAAGTGGCGATCGTGGATGAATTTATCTGATAGCTCAACAGCCTTGGCTAGAGCGGCGTCGCTTATTTTTAGCTGATGATGTTCTTGATATCGTGGTCTGACGCCTTTTAGTATCAAGAGAGTCTGCTCAGGTGTTGCTTCCTCTATCAAAACAGGCTGGAAGCGTCGCTCCAGAGTAGTATCATTTTCTACATATTTTTTGTATTCTTCAATGGTGGTGGCCCCGACTACCTGTAATTCCCCACGAGCCAAGGCCGGTTTCAATATATCAGCCGCATCTATGGCACCTGAGGCTTTTCCTGCTTCGGCTAAAGTATGGATTTCATCTATAAATAAGATAATTTGTCGCTGGGCTGCAATAATTTCATCAACTAGGGATTTGAGCCGTTTTTCAAATTCACCTCTATATTTAGTCCCGGCTACTAAGCCGCTTAAGTCCAAGGATAAGAGTTTTTTACCGGCCAGAGCGGAAGTCACATCTCCCGTGGCAATTTTTATGGCTAGCCCTTCTACGATAGCTGTTTTACCTACGCCAGAATGGCCGATAATCACTGGGTTGTTTTTTGTGCGCCTGGATAATATTTGGATAAGGCGGCCTATTTCACGTTCGCGACCAATCACTGGATCGAGCTTTCCCTGAGCAGCCAGCTCTGTCAAATTTTTTGAATACATATCAAGTACCTGAAAATTTCCTCGGACTTTGATATTTTCCCTATATAGCCAAATAATAACCACGCCGAGAACGACGAAGATTAGTATTAATGATGTAACGGTTGTGGCGGGAAAAGGTGACATTACCTGATTTTTATTTTTCTTTATATATATTGTAACATATTTTTTGATAAATAGCAATACTAAAAAAAAGAGGCGAATCACATAGTGATTCGCCTCATGCGTTGTACCATCAGTAGATAATCATCGGTAGAACTTGAGATAGTAATATTGATACACAGGCCCAAAATCCTCTGTATGAGTTTCTGGAATACCATGTTCATCAATAACGATGTAAGTTCTTGTCCAGTAGCCGGTGATGTATAACGTTACTTCAGTATTGTTATGCAGATTTCTAACTTTTGCAAAACGAATACTTCCATTACGTTTACGTTTGAGATTAAACTTCTGCTCTCGGCCAGCGTTGATTCTCCATGTCGCCCTGGACAAGTTCCAGACTCCTGTGGCATTACCACGGGGTTGATCAGCCACTACGGTAAAGTAGTAGAATGTTTTCGACCTGATCGGGATGAAGTCGCCGTATATCTTGGAAACGCCGTTTGTGGAAAGTCTGATGTCAAACAGCGGACTGCCACGTCTGCCTCTTTCTACTCCTAGAGCAGGAATCGTGCAGGCAGACATTAGTATACTACTGATGATAAAAAGAACGAACAGAGTGGTAAATTTCACCTGTTTCATGATATCCTCCTATTTTAGATTTTCGTCAGTTATCAGTTATAAACACACTCAACCCGACATACTATCATCTGCTTCTCCATTTGTCAAGGGTAGTTGTGCACATTCCTTATTATGATTATGACCCTTGAAAAATAAGGTAAAATGTGATATAATAATGATATTGATAATAGATTAATATGTAATACAGTCAATTATGGCTGATTTGCCAATATCGGATAATGAAAAAAGAGAGCCTCAAAAGGTTGAGGATATTTTTGAGGTTTTAGAAGGCAAAAAAGGGAAAACTCCAGAAATTCCAGAAAAGGTTGAGACTCAGCCTGATGTCTCCAGAGAAGTTGCTCCAGAAATTCAACCCGAGAGTGAGCCTGCTGAGAAAGTCGAGGAAAAACAATCACCACAAAAGTATGTACCATCAGAACCAGCTAAGCCCTCGCCAGCTCCAGTCAAGAGCGAAGATCTATTAGAGATTGAAAATGTGCTGTCTGAACATCTGGATGAGATCTATATGACCATGACTCCTCAGCAACAAATGGCGTTTAGGGATAAAGGGGAAGAAACCGCGTCTAAAATCAGCGTACTTCTCAGGGAGACAAAAATTAAGGTAAAAGAAATTCTCGACCTCATAAAGAGCTGGCTGCAGATAATCCCCGGGATAAATAAATTTTTTCTGGAGCAGGAAGCAAAGATTAAAACTGATAGGTTACTTAATCTCCAAGAGCAAAAAAATAAACAAAAATAAGGTTGCAATAGAATGGCACCATCATTAAATATTTTCGGCAACTTCGGTGAAGTAATGTCGAAACTTATGGAAAATACAGCCTTCCCTTTCATATTAGCTGGACTGACTATAATTATAGTTGGGGTGGTAGTAGTTTTTTTCGTACGCCGACATCTGCGCAGCGAAAAATCATTACCCCAATCTCTCCAAAAAGCCATGCTATTGGTTACTCTGCCCAAGGAGTCTGAAGAAAAAGATGGAGAAGGCCAGCGAGCCAGCACGCCAGCTGAACTCTTGGTAGAGGCTGAAGCGTGGTTTACGGCTCTAGGTGGCATGAAGGCTCAGCGCGGTACTTCAGCCTATATGTCAGGGCGGCATGACCATTTTTCTTTAGAAATAGTTGCTCTGAACGGGGTAATCTCGTTTTATGTAGTTGTTCCTCAATATCTGAAGGAATATATGGAGCATCAGATTAATGCCCAATACCCGCGAGCCCAAATCGAGGAGGTGGAGGAGTATAATCTGTTCCATCCTAATAGTAAGGTGGTGGCTACTAATTTAATATTTAGAAAACAGTATATTTTTCCCATCAAAACTTATCAGCAGCTGGATGTTGATCCCTTGAATACTTTGACCAACGTTTTGTCCAAAATAGAAGAGGGGGAAGGCGCCGCTATCCAATATGTTGCTAGGTCCTCTAAGGCAGAATGGCATGATTGGGGAGCTCGAGTGGCCAGAGATATTAATCAGGGTAAACACATCAAAGACGCTATCGGCCGCCGGGGATTTCAGGGCATATTATTTGATCTGTTCCGAACATTTTTTCCTCAGAAAGATACAGCTAAAGAGCTGGAAAAAAACCGCCTGCCTTCTACCCGTGAACAGGAAATTGCCAAGAGTATGGAGGAAAAGACATCCAAAGCGGGGATGGATGTGAATATCCGCATAGTAGTAGCTGCTAAGACTATGGAACGAGCTCAAGCCTATCTAAATAATATAGTTGAGTCGTATAGTCAGTATACATTGTACGAATACGGTAACGGTTTTCGGCGTAAAGACCCCATAAAAAAAGACCGGCTAATAGTAGATTTTATATATAGGCGATTTTATAAAAAACGTCAGCTTATTTTGAATACCGAAGAAATGGCCAGTCTATTCCATTTTCCGCTATACACTTCGGAGACGCCTAACATATTATGGCTGCAATCTAGAAAAGCCCCGGCCCCTACCAATATTCCTAATGAAGGTTTGATCTTGGGAAGGAATATTTTTCGAGGGGAAGAAAATATAATCCGTATTACTAAAGACGATCGGCGTCGGCATGTTTATATTATTGGTAAATCCGGGGTAGGTAAATCAGTACTGCTGACTAATATGATTATCCAGGATATTCAGAATGGCGAGGGGGTTGGTGTCGTTGATCCACATGGTGATCTCATAAATTCGATATTGCCTCATATACCGGCCCATAGAGTGGAAGACGTTGTCCATTTCAATCCTTCGGACTTGGAGCGACCGATCGGATTAAATATGCTGGAAGTAAAGGCACCTGAGGATAAAGATTTCGCCGTTCAGGAAATGATAGCGATTTTTTATAAACTTTTTCCTCCGGAAATGATCGGGCCAATGTTTGAACATAATATGAGAAACGTCATGCTGACATTGATGGAGGATGAAGACAGCCCTGGCACCATAGCAGAAATCCCCAGGATGTTTACGGATCAGGATTTCCAAAAATATAAAGTGGCCAAGGTGAAGGATCCCGTGGTTAGAGCTTTTTGGGAAAAAGAAATGGCCAAGACGTCTGATTTTCATAAATCCGAAATGCTGGGTTATATCATATCAAAAGTTGGCCGTTTCGTAGAAAATAGCATGATGCGCAACATTATTGGGCAAGCACGTTCTGGATTTAGCTTTGACGATGTAATGAATAATAAAAAAATATTGCTGGTCAACCTGGCCAAAGGCACTACCGGTGAAGTAAACAGCGATTTACTCGGTTTGATAGTTGTGTCCAAGCTGCAAATGGCCGCCATGAAGCGAGTGTCCATACCCGAAGAGCAAAGAAACGATTTTTATTTATATTTGGATGAATTCCAAAACTTCGTTACTGACAGTATCGCCACCATTCTTTCGGAAGCTAGAAAATATCGGCTAGATCTGACTATCGCGCATCAATACATCAGTCAGTTAGTGCGCAGTAATAATGATACAAAAATTAGAGATGCAGTATTTGGTAATGCCGGTACTATGATTGCTTTTCGCGTGGGAGTAGAAGATGCCGAAACCATGGCCAAGGAGTTTGAGCCGGTGTTCAATGAATTTGATATTATCAACGTAGATATGTTTACTGCCAATGTTAAACTACTGATTAATAATTCAGCTTCCAAGCCTTTTTCTATGCAGACCTATCCTCCGACAGAGGGAAATGCTGAGTTAGCCAGAAAAATAGTAGAGCTTTCTAGAATGAAGTACGGTAAAGACCGTCAGGTAATCGAAGCGGACATTTTGGGAAAATCCAAGCTGGGTAGCGTCAGCGCGAGTCAGGGACCATCGGTTGGCGAATCCAGTCGATAGATCGATAGACAAATATATAAAAACAATTTATGATATTGGTATGCTAGAATTATTAGTTTACATATTTTTGTTATTCATGATTTTGCTTGTTTTTGGTACTGCTGCTTATGCGGGCATGAGGGCTTCTCCCTGGGTGCCAGTTTTTAAACGTGATATAGAGAGAGTATTAAAGTTGGCAGACGTAAAAGATAATGATATGGTTTATGATCTGGGGTCGGGTGATGGTCGGATCGTCATTGCTATTGCCCATAATTCACAAGCCAGTGTAGTTGGATTTGAAATATCATTTTTGCCCTATCTGTGGTCCAAGCTAAAAATTTTATTTTTAGGATTACCCCAACGAGTGGAAGTGAGGTTTGGTGATTTTTTATCACGCGATCTCAGTCAGGCAAGCGTTATATTTTGTTTTTTAACTCCCATGGCCATGAAAAAGTTATCGCCTAAATTCCGTAAAGAATTAAAAAAAGGGACCAGGATTATTTCTTATAGTTTCAAAATTCCTGACTGGGAGCCAACGATGATTGATAGGCTGGATAAAAGAATGTCTATTTATAAATACGTGGTTGACTAGTTAATCTTAATTAGCTAAACTTATTAATGAGCAAAATAGGGTCATTATATAGGATATTATAGCTAAATATCAATAAATAAAATTAAAATAAAAGAAATCTACGCCAAATAAAATGGAAATAAAATATGGCAAAACAAAATAAACTTCAGCAAATAAAGAAATTAGTAGAGACGGCACATGTCTCGTTGGAGAGTGCACGGTCACTTTTATTACAGGTGGTTGGCAAAGATGATGATTCACTGGAAGTTATCGACAAGGCAAAAGAAATTGGCAGCGTCAGTACTGGCCCGGGCGAAAAGATAATTGAGGGAGTGTTTGATGGACAGAATATGATTGGACCAGACGGAAAGCAGTACAGTGTACCGGCTAATTACGCTTCCAAGTCTAAACTTGTTTTGGGCGACACTTTGAAACTTACCATCACGTCTGACGGAACATTTATGTATAAGCAGATTGGGCCAGTTGAAAGAGAGCGTTTGGTTGGCATGCTGGCCAAGGATGATACCACCGATGAATACCGAGTGGTCGTCGGAGATAAATCATATAAAGTTCTTTTGGCCAGTGTAACTTATTTCAAGGGGGAACCTGGTGACGAGGTTGTATTATTGATACCAAAAGGTAAAGAGTGTGTCTGGGGTGCGGTTGAGAATATTATTCGCGAGTCCGTTGAAGACTCAGAGGGAGGTAAGGTGGCGGCTGGGCCTACGCCGTTGATAGCAGATACTCCATCGGAAAAAGTGGAGGATATTGATGATTTGGGCTAGTCATCCTCTTGCTTAATAATAATGATTGGTATAAAATGAAATCGCACGACAAATTATTTTGCGATTTTTTTTAATGGCTCAGGCATTATATAGAAAATATCGACCAACCAGCTTTTCCGAGCTGATAAATCAAAACCCTATCAGGGTTACTCTTCAAAATGAGATAGAAAATGATCGAGTAGCTCATGCTTATTTATTTTCTGGTCCCAGAGGGGTAGGGAAAACAACCATCGCCAGATTATTGGCTAAAACAGTTAACTGTACCAAGCGCCAAGGAGCTGAGCCGTGTAATTCGTGTGATATTTGTCAGGAATCGTCAGCCGGCCGTTCACTAGATATAATAGAAATTGATGCGGCTTCTCATACCGGAGTGGACAATGTCAGGGAGAATATTATTGAAAACGCTCGATTCACACCGCAGCGAGCAAAATTTAAAGTGTTTATAATTGACGAGGTTCACATGTTGTCCATCAGCGCCTTTAACGCGTTATTAAAAACACTGGAAGAGCCTCCGGAGCATGTAATTTTTATATTAGCCACGACCGAGATTCACCGAGTGCCCGAGACTATTATATCGAGGTGCCAACGATTTGATTTTAAGCGGGTGGGAGTGGATGATTTAGTCCAGCGACTCCAGTTTATTGCCGGGAAAGAAAAAGTTGAGATAGAAGATGCGCTGCTGCGTAATATCGCCAGACGAGCTGAAGGTTCGGTTCGTGATGCAGAAGTATTGCTGGGACAGATTCTCTCACTGGGGGATAAAAAAATAACTGAAGAAAAGGCATCAATTATTTTACCCAGGTCGAATGTCGGCTTGCTCGTTGAACTTTTTAAATATCTCATTCACAACGACGCCCAAGAGGCTATCACTCTAGTTAATAGATTGGTGGAAGAAGGGGTCAACCTCCAAGACTTTACCAAGGATTATATTGAATTCCTGCGGCAAGTACTTTTACTAAAGGTAAATAGTTCGGCTGAAGGATTGTCTGATTTAGCATTGGATAAGCAATCACTAGAAGAGGTGAAAAATTATATTAAAACTTTATCTGTTAGTCAGCTAGTGTCTATGATAGAAATTTTTTCTGCCAAACTACAAGACTTGCGTTATGCTCATATTATTCAATTACCACTAGAATTGGCTATATTGGAGATTACAGATAATGATGAGACGCCAACTGATGATACTCCCGCCACTCCAACTTCAAAAAATAATATGACTAGCAAAAAGAAGTCTGATCCGGCTAGTGATAAGTCGGTGAAAAATTCCAGTCAATCGTCACTAGTATCACTCGATAAAGTTAAGAAAATATGGCCGGAGGCTATTGATAAGCTAAAAGAATCAAATCGTTCCATTAGTTTATCATTAAAAGTAGGCATTCCACAGGCTGTAAATGGTAGCCAGGTAGTCATTGCTTATCAGCATAAGTTTCATGCTGAGAGAGTAACCGGTCGGATTGTAAAATCGAAGATAGAGGATGTATTAACTGATTTAGCCGGTAAGAAGTTATCTATATTGACAGAGGTGTTAACGCCCGAGGAGTTTGCAAAATTAGATCCCTTGGCGGTAAAAGCGGATACGGCAGAGAATCCGGGGATTCTCGAGCAAGCCCTTCACGCCTTTGGTGGTGAAGTTGTGGAGGAGGAGTAAAATATGAAGGGACAGCCCAGGTTTTATCGGTGATGAGGATATTGTATTTCGCCACTTTTTTGGCACCAAAAAAGTGGCAGAAAAAAGTGCCGGGGGCTTCAATGCGCGTGGTTCTATATTTACATATTGCACATAGCTGGGCTTAATGAAGCCCCCGGACCCCTACCTAATTTAGTTTTGTGGGTATTTAATCTTGACACCTTTATATCTATAGGAATGGGCTCCGCTTGGTGATTCTTTTTTAGTTTCTATTGCTAAGCAATGGATTTTTTGATAGTATGGGGAGACTATTTAATGCGGGATCGTCTAATGGTAGGACGCCTGATTCTGGATCAGGTAATCCTGGTTCGAGCCCAGGTCCCGCAACCAGCCAAACTAGCTGTTTTTATTAGTAAAAATTACTACAGGGTTACCCGGACTCGAACCTTGGATGTTTCTGACTACTTAGAAGTACTCAAAATCAATTTTCTTGAGCCACTCATTCATCTCATGAGCTTGTTTGAGTTTTACTTCCTTATTTACGTCATCTGGGTAGAAGACTTGGAAGTGAAGCCTCTGTAATCTACCCATTAACCCGTTGAACTCTTCATTGTTTTCCTCAAACGCTTTCATAGCAAGCACTGCTTCTTTGTAGTCTTGGATGTATTGTGAATCCTTCATCAATGTACACCTCCTTTCCGCACTTAGGATTTAGATGGGATTTCCGAGATGATCAGTCTCGTAGACTGGCATGCGTGAAGGTGAGCTCGACCTTGCGGTAGTAACTTTATAATATGCACGAATCACTTCAATAAGCTAAAGTCCCACCAAAATGTGGATAAGTAGAACGATAAAGTTTTTCTGAAGAAAGATTTGATTTATTGTGGGTATGGGCGCATATTATAGTCATGAACATAGGAACAATCTTACTAGATTGGTCTGTAAAACAGCCATTATGGCAACAAGATGCAATTCGTCGCATTTGGACCAAACGTAAAATCGATGAGACCGATGTATCTGAAGTTCTTAATATCCTGAAGCAAGAGTACGGGCTAGAAACAAAAATTCAGACTAGATTATTTCCACTGACAAAAGAACATATTGGTTCTGCCACGGTACATGAATCTAAAATAGTCTTGAAAGAGTTAAGGGAACTTAAAAATGTAAATGCTCTTCCAACTGATACATCACTTAAATTTGGTGAAACCGGTGTTACTGTAATCTATGGTGACAATGCATCTGGAAAATCAGGATATTCGAGAGTTCTAAAAAAAGCTTGTCGTGCACGCGGTACTCAAGAGAAGATTCATCCTAACATATTTTCTAAGGTGCGATCTGCTTCTCCAGCAGAAGCCACTTTCATTATTGATCTTGACGATCAAAAGGATATTTCTTTGCAATGGAAAGATGATCAAGGGTCGTCTCCAGAGGAATTGGCAAATATCGCTGTCTTTGATTCTAAAGCTGCCAGAGTCTTTATCGACAATAAAAATGCTGCTCATTACCAGCCTTACGGTATTGATGTTTTTACAACACTTGCTGAACTCTGTGTGAAATTACAAGGTCTACTAAAAAATGAAATTGAAAATCTTCCTCTTCCTGATTCTATTGTCACTGAACTTGTAGGCGAAGACAAAATCATCAAAAAAATAGATGCATCTAGTGATGTTAATAATTTGCGAAGCAAAGCAGAGTGGTCTGAATCTGATAATTTGAGTTTGATTAAGGCAAAAAAAGCAGTTGCAGAGCTGGTTGCAAATGATCCCAAAAAAAAAGCTCAAGAACTCAGAAGAGCACAGAATAGAATTGATTCGATCAGAGCAAGCCTAACTAATTTTAAAAAGAAAATTCAAGGTAAAGAGGAAACAAACTTTCGCACTCTCTGCACTAAAGCGCATGATGCAGAAAGGGCACTACTAGCCCTATCTAAGGAGTCTTTTGATAGTGAACCGCTGACAGGTGCAGGTTCTGAGGTCTGGAAAAGATTATTTTTTGCAGCAAAGGAGTTTTCAGAAAAATATACATATCCAGAAAAGAAATTTCCCGTCGTAGATGAAGATAGTAGGTGCCCACTTTGCCATCAAGTTTTGGACGAAAAGGCAAAAGAACGTATGCTAAGATTTAATAAACATATATCAGAGCATATATCAAGATTTGCCGCTGAGACGAAGCAAGAATTGCAGAAAGCTATCAGCGAACTTAATGCGTCAACTCACGGAATTAGTAATGAACAAGTAAATGAAGTCGCCGACTACTCCCCAGAGCTCGCTGAGCAACTGAGAAAGAGTATAACTGAACTGGAGAATAGGAAGAAAGAGATTCTTTCCGCAATCGAAACTGATCA
>JADFTK010000025.1 GCA_022560375.1 Patescibacteria group bacterium | reverse complement strand
CTGTGTGGGCAAAGCATCTGGTACAGTTAAATTAATTATTCGTCCTACCGATATGCTCAAAATGAAAAAAGGTGATATCCTAGTTTCCATAGCCACTGACCCAGATATTGTACCAGCCATGAAAAAAGCTGCGGCCATTGTCACCGAGCAAGGTGGGGTAACTTCGCATGCAGCCATTGTAGCGCGTGAATTGAATATCCCCTGCGTTATCGGTACCAAGATTGCTACAAAAGTCTTAAAGGATGGTGATCGGGTGGAAGTGGATGCGACTAAAGGGATTGTTAAAAAATTATGAATAAGATTCAAAAGCGAAAATATAATTTTGAGGTATTTGACCGGTTTTATCATGCCCATTGGTTTTTAACTGGTTATAGTTGTAGAAATTTTTCTAAATTGCTTCGTGCAGGTGGTAATAAAGATATTCCAATTTTTATAGGTGTGATGAAAAACGATGTTAATCTGATGATATTTGACATAGATCAATTTAACAGAGCTGGGCATTTTTATGCTGATAAAATGGTTAACGATCATACTTGGCGGGCAAAGATGTATAAAAAACATACCTACTATACTAAACGTTTTTTTACGGCGGGTGAACAGTTCAGAAAGCTAACATTTGCAGAAATGACTAACCAGCAACTGCTTCGAGAAGTAAACAAATTAATTCTTTTACAAAAGCAGGTACGCATTTTAGGGGTGATGCTAAATGGTCTGGTACTTGATGGCCGTAATCATCTGTCTACCATGATTCGTGATGAGTTACGAAATCACATCCCAGATAGCAGAAACTTTGAGCAATCATGGTCTATTCTCACGCAAGTTACTACGCCCAGCTTAAGACAGAAGAAAGATATTGCTATTGCCAGGCTTGCACTACGCGTTCAACAAAAATACCCAACTGATGCAGAGAAGGGGCTACGAAAAATTTATAAGCAATATTGCTGGCTCGATTATATGTACTATGGCCCTCCTGCCCCATTCAATAGTTTCCAGGAAGATTTTCAACGGGCGAGGAAACAGAATAAAAATTTTGGTTTAACAGGAAGTTTAGCAAAAACGGCTCAACGTCAGCAGAAGTTAATGCAGAGGTTGAGATTTGATACCAGGGCAAAGCGATTAGTTTGGCTAGCTAAGTACATTTTGTTGCAAAAAGGGTGGCGCAAGGATGTCGAATATCACAGCTTTTATTGTTATGAGCCGTTTTTCCGAGAACTTGCACGCCGTAAGGGCATTAAAGATTGGCGAAATATTTTATATTTACTTCCGTGGGAGTTAGAGGGATTTATATTGCAGAAAAAACCGAAAATTTCTGAACTCAAAAAGCGTAGGTTATTCTCCTGTCTTATTGTTGACGGCACAAAGCCCATTCGAATGCTTACAGGTAAAAAAGCAAGAGCATTCTATACAAAGCTTGGTATAGAAAGAAAGACTTCAAGAGTAAAGCATATCGAGGGTCAGTGTGCTTACCCTGGCAAGGTGCGAGGTGAAGTTAGAGTTATAAATTCCCCAGTTTCTATGAAAAAAATGAAGCAAGGAGCGGTACTTGTGTCACAGGCAACCAGTCCCGATTTACTTCCTGCTATGAAGCAAGCAGCAGCTATTGTTACCAGTACTGGTGGCCTGATTTGCCATGCTGCAATTACAGCCCGTGAGCTTAAAATCCCATGCGTAGTTGGAACGAAAATTGTTACTGAAGTATTAAAAGACGGTGATCTGGTGGAGGTTGATGCAACGAAAGGAGTGGTGAGGAAAATATGAAAATTCTTGATCAAGCAAAAAAAATAAATTGGCTGCATCCCTATCGCCGCCGGGCCGGAGTGCATAAATTAGATTTATACTTGCGCCGCACTGGACCGGAAATCAGGCGTATTTTCCATATGGATTTTAATAACTTACTTGCCTTGGCTGATGAGCTGGACGTGCAGTGGAATATGGATGATGATCAGTTTAATTCTCTCGGTCAAGCCGTTCTGTGGCTAACACTAGCCGATGCCAGGCATGGCACAAACCATATTAAGAAGTTAAAAGAGCATGCTTTAAAAGGTGTTGATATGGTTAAGGGGTGGGATCGGATTGATATGGCTACCTTGACACAGCCACAGCTGGCTTCTCTTTACGGTGCCTTTGCCCGCGCTGTTAGCTTTCAGATGCCAACGCTATTCGCGCCGTTGGTTATTGAGCGTCAGCTATTTAGACACACGAAGTTAGTATTGGCTAGCAAGTATTCTGGCCAGCGGTTGGAAAAGTTATTTGACACGGTAATTACTCCAGTGGAACCAACGCCGATCACCCAAGCGGAAATTGATCTGTATGCCGCTCGTCTGAAATCTCGATCTCCCAAGCAACTACTGGCAGCTGCACGCAGCCATTTACGCCGGCATAGCTGGATTGGCATGCGATTTGTTGATGATAAACCTCGTTCAGTAGAATCGTACCTTGAGCAGTTGAGTAGCATGAAGTTGTCTGAGTGTCGGAAGCAGATTAGAAGATATAATTTAAAATTTAAGCGGGCCAAAGATTCTCTCAGCACGATATTAAGGAAATTTTCATCCCAGGAGCGACGATTCCTTAGACTAGTTAATGAGTACAGTTTTTTGCGGCACCAGAGGGATTTATTTCGGAATACGGTATATTATTATAGTCACTTTTTGTTCCATGAGTTGTCTACGCGTTTTAACGTGCCCTTACAAGATTTACTGACATATACCCTCGAGGATTTAAATAAGTTATTGAAAACTAATCAGAGACTGCCGCAGTTAGAAATTAGTAGCCGGAGAAAACATTTTGTTTATTTTTTGAATAAAGGTAATAGTAAACTCTATTCTGACTCAAAGACTGTCGCAACGGTGAGGCGGTTTTTTACTAATTTGCGCACCACAGAGCAAAGAACAAGCTCGAATATTAGGGGCATGGGATCTTTTCCCGGCATTGCAAAAGGTACAGTTAAAATAATTCGATTGACTTATGTCGCGGAGGACTTACAAGCCGTTAAACATGGGCAAGTACTGGTGGCGGAGAGTACGAAGCCAGAGTATGTACTGGCTATGCGCCGGGCGGTGGCTGTGGTGACCAATGAAGGCGGCTTGACCTGCCATGCTGCTATTGTTGCAAGAGAGTTCCAAATACCTACCATAGTGGGAACAAAAATTGCTACTAAAGTTTTTAAAGATGGAGATAAAGTGGAGGTAGATGCGACAAAGGGTATTGTTAAAAAGATTTAAAGATGGCTAAAAGGCAAAAAAAATTAAACTGGAAATCAATTTCAAAAAAAGGAAAAAATTTTGAGATTCTTTTAATTGACTGTATGGCACAGGCATTTATAAAAATAAGGAAAGGAAAAAGGATATTTGGTGTTTTTTATGCCAGCGCTTATCGTCAGTATGAGGCTGACAGATGGTTTATTGAGAAGGAGGTGGATTTATTTATTAAGGAAGCTAGGAGAAAAGAAGCTAAAGAACCTGGAAGCATTTTACAATCATATGGGCCCTATGAAAAAATGCTAAAAGAGCTAATACAATTTTCTCAAACTTTAAGTGAAATTGATTTTTCTAAATATTCTACTATAAAATTGGTTAATATTTTAAATAAATATTTTTGGCTAGGAGGTAAGCCAATTGTTTATGGGTATAATTATTATTTCTATCAATATTTAGGTGATGATTTGTATACAATTCTTAATAAAAAAGTGGAGGATAGAGAGAGAAGGGAGAAGCTATTTGAGATATTTACACAAGCAAAATATTTTTCCTACATGCAGCAAAGCCAAACGGATTTATTAGAATTCGTTGCGGAAATAAGGCGTAAGAAAATAAAAATAACTAGTGTGGTTGCCCAGAAATGGTTTGATAAATACCTTAGTAAGTTTGCTTTTATGGGAATGTATTTTTTTCGTGGAACTCCATGGCAGAGAGATGATTTGGTCAAAAGGATAAAATATTGGCAAAAAGAGGATTATAGGGAGGAGTTAACAAAGTTCAAATTGTTCGAAAAGGAAAGCAACCGCTGGAAAAAACATGCGAAAGAAATTAATTTATCGAAAAAGGAAAAAATTTTAGTAGAAACGATTAAGCAGATGACATATTGTACCAATTTATATGATGAGGCATGGAGTCAGCTAACATATAATGGTCGATTATTATTGCATGAGACTGCCCATAGGTTAGATGTACGACGCGATGAATTAATCCAAATGACTACCAAGGAGATTATTAGTATCCTATCCTCCGGTAAAGTTGTCCCTACCAAATTGAGAAAAAGTATTCAAGAAAGGGTACAGGACAGCTGTTATTTGATGGTAGGTAACACCATCGAAGTTATTAGCGGACAACAGTTAACCGTATACCGCGGCCGGGAAAAGAAAAAAATAGTTTCTAATAAGCAATCTAATATATTACAAGGTCAAACGGCCTCCCCTGGGGTAGCGGTGGGAAGAGTTACGAAACTAACAGGGGTGGCTGAATTAGCAAGAGTAAAGAAGGGCGATATTCTGGTAGCTAAATGTACAGTCCCAGCATTTTTACCAGCCATGGAACGTGCCAGCGCGTTTGTCACTGAGACTGGGGGACTTTTATCTCATGCTGCTATTGTGGCCAGAGAAATAGGGAAGCCTTGCGTGATTGGTGTGGAAAATGTAATGAGAATATTAAAGGATGGTGACCGAGTAGAAGTTGATGCAACGAAAGGAGTGGTGAGGAAAATATGACCAAAAAATTAGAATATGAAGTTCACGAGCGTGAGTATTCAATATTGGATGCATCATCTGCGATGCAAGCCTTTTTTAGTGAAGAATTCAAAAGACTCGCCGGTACAACATTAAAAGAAATATCCGAAGTTATAAAGGATAGGACATATTATCATATTCAGATAGAACAGGACAGAGAACGTGTTACGAGATCATTCGTAAGAAAAATACGCACCACTTCATTTAATTGGAATGGTGAGTATACAAAATTTTCAAGAATTGTAGCAAAGTATGAAAAATTAATATCGTTGCCGGTATCTAGATACAGAAAGAAGATCATATTAAGGTTGTTCAAGCTAAACCGTGAGTTTATCCCAATCGCTTATGTGGTAATGGGTGGAGCAGACTTTGTCCATCTGGTTGGTAAAAAAAAGAGTAAGCCTTTCATTAAATGGGTAACCAAAACAAGAAAGCGTGCAGAAACTGTGTTTAAGGATGGTGAAGATAAATTTATACCACGGTACACCAAGTGGTTGGCAAATCGGCTGCCGGGATATACGGCAGATGACATACGGTACATTATTTTTTCAGAAATGATAAATTGGCTCGAGCTAGGTACCCCATTGCCATCCCCTAAGGTTATCAGAAGTCGAAAGGAATATTTCTATATTCGACATTTTTCAGATCGTGCTATTGAGCAAATAACAGGGTACGCTGTTGAGAGTGAATTATATAATCGAGGTATCCAATTGATCCCTCAGGTAGATGAGCTTGATTCCGTGAGTGGCCAGGTAGCTCAAGTTGGCAAGGTAACTGGTACCGTAAAAGTATTAAAGAAAAAAAGTGATATCGCCAAGGTGGAATCAGGAGATATTATCGTATCCCCTATGACTCAGCCTAATTATCTTCCAGCTATGAAACGAGCAGTGGCCTTTGTGACTGATGATGGGGGTGTCTTGTGCCATGCCGCGATTGTTGCGCGAGAGTTAAATAAACCTTGCGTGATTGGCACTAAGATTGCCAGTCTAATCTTTAAGGATGGTGATCAAGTGGAGGTTGATGCAACGAAAGGAGTGGTGAGGAAAATATGAAGGCCAAAAAGATAAAACTTATTCTGTGGGATTTTAATGGGGTCACCGTTACTGGGGATCATAAATCGACCTCAAGGAAATATGGAAAGATTCACGGCACTCCATGGAAAAAAGTGTACAATATATTGTACACTAAATATTTTAATATGGTTGTAGAAAATAAAATATCTGAGAGAGATGGCTGGATCAAATCAATTCAAGAGCTAGGTTGGCAGCAAGACTGGCGTTTAATGCGTAAGTGGCATTTACACCAGCATAAAATCAGAAAAACGGTAGTTCTGTATGTTACCAGCTTGAGAAGAAGAGGGTATAAGTGTGTCTTACTAAGCAAAAATTTAGCCACTTGGTTTGTCATTGAAGAAGGTTATTTGCATTTCAAGCAATACTTTGACACCACTATTAATACCCAAGCGCTTAATCTGCCAAAGGCCAGAAAAAAAACTATGCAATATATTTGTAAGCGATTTGATGTAGGGCCAAGCGAAATAATATATATTGACGATTTACCTCAGAATTTGAAGGTCCCAGAATCTATGGGAGTAAAAACAGTTTTATATAAAAATTTTAAGCAAATACGGCGAGAGGTCACCAGCTACCTTTAGTATATATGATAGATACAACAAAAAATTGGTTTCAACTTTCTCAGCGTCAGCAGATTAGCCCGTTTCCTAATTATTTATCCATGGAATGCATAACCAAAGAAATGAAAGGGGTGATTGGCGTGGCGTATCGGGAGGATATTTTAATTTTAAAAGAAAATATTTTTTACGCTTTTTTTGACAAGTATGATCATCGACGTGTTGGTGAAGCTGTTTTGAAGAAAGTATTAGCCCGGCCTGATATTTTTGTCCGCTTTGCTAAGAAACAGAAAGTTTTGGCCAAAGGATTTTACACTTTTTTAAAGAAAAACAACAACCCCAAGCGATTACGAAAGATATCTAGCAAGCAGCTAGCAGCATTGCACGAGGAATACGGCAAGAGATATAAGGAGGTATATGCTATGTATTTCCCCATTCTTTCCGTAGAAAATTATTTATTTGGTTATCTAGGTGATTATGTAAGTAAACGCGAGGTGGATACCAAGAAAGCATCTAGATATATCGATACATTAATAACCGAGCGTACCGCTATGGTCAATAGGCAGGAGATAATAGCGGCACTCAAGGTGTGCATTAGAATACAAAAAAATAAAAAGTGGTTAAGCTATTTTAAAAAAGTGCACCCAAAAAAAATAGTAGCAAAAATTAATACTGATCCAGCATTACAACGATTGATCAAAGCGCATGAAAGTAGGTATTACTGGATTACGCGTGACTACGAGGAGCCCATTTTGACCTATGAGGATTTTGTAATACGTTTTAAAGAGCACCTACGGGGTAATCCCAAGGAAGCACTAAATAAATATGCTGCCGAGGATGTTAAGCTAGAAAAGGATATGGCGTCAATCTATAAAAAAATAAAGGTGAATAAAAAATATAAACGATTATTTCAAACGATGAGGGAAGGAATCTATTATAAGGAGCTCCGCAAGAGTATTGTCTCGCAAACATTATTTTTATATGATCCAATTTTGAAGGAGATTGCCAGACGCGGTACTTTATCATTGAGGCAAGTTCGCCACCTCAGAGTGAGCGAAGTGAGAAAAATGCTTGTCCAAAATAAAGACATGACCCATGAATTGAATGAGCGAATAAAATTGTCTGTCTGGCATGTTCATAATGGTAAGTTAACTGTTTATACCGGTAGCCTGGCTAGAAAATATTATAATTTTTTTGTGAGAGTCAATAAAAAGGCTAAAATTTTCCAAGGTATGCCGGTATCCCCTGGGCTAGCCACTGGTAGGGTGAAGGTGGTTATCAATAAGGATGATTTTCATAAAGTAAAAAAAGGAGATATCATTGTTTCTATTCAGGCAACGCCAATTTTTACACATGTGCTCTCTATGGCCTCAGCACTAATTTGTGATGGTGGGCCGGGTATTACTTCTCATCCAGCTACTTTGGCACGTGAATCCGGAATCCCCGGGATTATTGGTTTACGAACGGTAACCAAGGTACTAAAGGACGGGGATATAGTGGAAGTTGATGGAAATCGGGGTATAGTAAAAAAAGTATAAACAAAGAAAGGTGAAATTTATTTTTCACCAGTAGGATTACCTTGTGACTATCGTTACGTAAGGGATGCAATCTTTGCTTTAGTGTGCTTTCCTAACGGTTCGGATGTGTGTGCCGTACCCTCGCCATAGAAATCAAACCTTATGCCTTCGGCGTTATCGATTTCACCCAATTTTTCTATGGGCACATCAAATTCGGATGATGCCGCTAAGGTAATGATGGAGGCGTGGCTATTTGCTACATAAATAACCCGTTTGGGGTGCTGATCAAGTTTTTTGCCAGCTACACGCTCTACCGATGATAGACTTTTGTTTAAGCGTTTTTTCATCTGCGTCTGCGTTTCTACTCCTTCGGGGATAGTATCCTCATCTGTTAGTGCCCAGGCAATCAGCATATCCTTCGCGCCGACTGATTGTTGGTATTCTTGATCATCCAATTGTTTGCGGAAATCTGGATTGGTTGACATTCCACCTACACCAGCTAGCCGTTTTTTTATACCTGGCCCCGCGTTTTTCGGAATGGTTTCAATTTTATCATTCTCCAAGGCCCACTGATATGCAGATTGAGGCATGGTGATAGTGTCAGGGTCCACTCCAAGCTCAATCAGCATCTGACGTTCTTGCCATGCCTGCTCAGCGGTGCGGTCGGTTCCTGAATCAGTGAGGTGGAGCTCCACTTGTGCCAATGCTTTTTGTACGGCGGTGCGGTATTTATTTTCATCCTGAAAATTATCAAAGTCTGGGAGTTCGTCTTTGATAATTTGATCTATTATTTCTTTGAAATTAATAGCTACCTGTTCTCGACCACGTTCGGTTAAACCACGGTTAGCGTTTGTCTTGTCAGTTTCAGACTCGCCATGTCGTATCAGGTAAGCTGTAAGATTTGGGATTTCTTTTTCAGTTTCTTTTGATTCAATGTGTCCGAGTATTTCGGATGATCCTCGTTCTGGCATAGTTATAAATATAATATTGAGTAATCTTAGCACTTATCAATTAGTGCCGCAAATAAAAAAACCGCCTGTTTAGTGAATAGAACACTGAAACAGACGGCCGGGGTGAGCTTGCACCACCTTCCATCCTATCTAGAAAAGGACAGCATTTTTGGCTCTCGTCGAATCGATGATTTGATTCTGGGAACTAGACTTTTTGGGAAGCCTTGTTTACCTCATCACATGGTCTGAGAAGATAGTTTTCCTCGACCAATTTGCCGGTACTGACGTTTATGATCAGCTCGACCATTTGGCCTTTGACCAGGAACATCTTGGGCATAGCTACTTCATCTTTAGTGAGCAGCTTTTGCATAGCAGCAATGGTAGCTTCTATGCGTGATCCGCCGTGGGAGCTGACCAGTACTGTTTTGCCAGCATATTTGATGGATGCTTCGCGAAGGACTGCTGCTCCTTCATTCCCTCGGCGGGCCATGATTGCGCGAAAGAGTATATCTGTCTTACATATCACGAAGAGGTAGCTCTCCGGCGACATATTGTGTTCCTCCGCCTCTGCTCTGACCTTAGTGATCATATCCGGGCTCTCCATAGACAGGTCAACCAATCGATTATCAATGGCGGTGTAGCCGCATTGCATCAGGCCTACTTTGGTCTCGTAGGCGGCAGTCAGAGCGCGGTCAGCTGGTGAGCTAATGGTAGCACTGATGCTAAGTCCAGCGGCCTTGAGGGCTGCTCCTTGCTGGCGTAAGCGGCCAACTCCCATGGAGTAGGTAAAGTTACTAGTGTGAGTCTCGTGCCGGATAAAGAGAATGCGACATTCCTCCTCTGTCAGTTGACGAAAAGCCCCTGGTACGATTTTTTTATCATACAGTACCGGCATGATTTCCTCCTATCCCTTCTGGGACTTTTTTGTGTTTACGTTTCTTTTTCAAATAGCAATAACCTGAAATACTAACATGGGTAATCCGATTCGTCAAGGGCTATGGATAAATAGGTAAATTGATTTAAGGAGCCAGTCATGAGATAATTAACTTTGGAAATAAAGAATATGGCCAAGTTTGTTTTACCATTTAATAAAATTAGTAAACAAGACATCCCCCTGGCTGGCGGTAAAGGAGCTAATTTAGGTGAGATGTCTAGGGCTGGATTTCTGGTACCTGGTGGTTTTGTGGTGACTGCTTTGGCTTATGAAAGGTTCATTAAAGAAACTGATATTAACGTGGAAATTGATCGGTGGCTGCACCAAGTCAATCTTAAGGATACAGCCTCGATTGATCGGGCCTCACATGAGCTGCGTGATGTTTTTAAGCGCGCTAGTTTCCCTAAGGATTTGGGGAAGGCAATTTATGATTCTTTTAAAAAATTGAAGGCCGAACACGTAGCCGTTCGTTCTTCAGCCACGGCTGAGGATTCATCAGTAGCTTCCTGGGCCGGTGAATTAGAAAGCTATTTGTTCGTAACCAGGCAGCACCTTCTAGATAAGGTAAAAACATGTTGGTCTTCGCTTTTTACCCCGCGAGCGATATTCTATCGTTTTGAAAAAAAACTTCATCGGCAACGAGTGTTAGTCGCAGTAGTAGTGCAAGAAATGGTGGATTCGGAGATTTCCGGTATTACGTTTACTGCTCATCCTGTTTCCAAGGATAGAAACCAAATGGTGATTGAGGCGGGTTGGGGCCAAGGTGAATCTATTGTGTCCGGACGGATCACCCCGGATACCTATATTTATGACCGTGTCACAAAATCAATCCTCGATATTAATGTATCTGATCAAAAGGATATGATAATAAGAAAAGGTCAGTCAGGAGCAAAGCTAGTAAGGGTACCTAAGGCCAAGATGGGCAGGCAGAAATTGTCTGGTAAGCAAATTATACAGATTGCCTCTCTGTGTGAGAGAATTGAACAGCATTATAAAAAACCACAGGACATTGAATGGGCTTTTCGCCAGGGTAAATTTTTTATTGTCCAGACTCGTCCTATTACTACCTTATAAAATTACAATAATGAGCATATTCAGGCAGACAGCAATAAAAGCAGCCAGGCAAGCCGGTCAAAGGCTGATGGTGCGTTTTAATAGTTTAAAGAGTTCGGAGATACACAAGAAGGGACCTCATGATTTAGTGACTCGGGCTGATATGGAGGCTAATGATCTAATTATTAGCACCATAAAAAGTAAGTTTCCCAACCACGATATATTAAGTGAGGAAACTGGGCTGGAGGATAACCCCGGTAATTACAAATGGGTTATTGATCCTTTGGATGGCACGATAAACTTCTCTATTAAAAGCCCTCTTTTTTGTACTGCCCTAGCCTTAGTACACCGCAGGAGTGTTTTATTGGGAATTATTTATTCACCTTTTACCAATGAATTTTTTATCGCGGAAAAGGGCCGGGGAGCCTATTTGAATAAAAAGAAAATACGAGTATCGAGAACCAGGATGTTGATAGATTCTTTGATACTAGTCGGCAGGACGCATCATCCAAGATCTCATAAAAATTTCATAAAGATTTTGGGCAAGCTTGAAAAACGTGTTTTAAATGTCCGGCGTCTAGGTAGCGGTTCACTGGACCTGGCTTATACAGCGGCCGGGAGAACTGGGGGAACTATTTTGACTCCTCCCGGTCTTACCTTGTGGGACTCGGCTGCAGGGGCACTAATGGTAAAAGAAGCTGGTGGGCGCATAACTGATGGTGATGGCAAGCCGTGGAGTGTTAATAGTGATGGTTTGGTAGCCTCTAATGGTAAAATTCATAATCAACTAGTACGCTTAGTTAAATCATGCAGTTTATAAGGGGCAAAGTAATAAAAGGCGAGCAAATCGGAAAACAACTTGGCTTCCCCACCGCTAATTTATCGAGGCGTGTTTTAATAGGCAAGAGGCTGGGCCATGGGGTTTATACCGCCTTGGTTAGATTTAATCATAATAAAAAATTAGCTTTAGTTATCATTGGAGTGCCTGGGATAAAAAAACAGCCACAGGGTAAAGTTGAAGTTTATATTTTGAATTTTAGGGGTAATTTGTACGGAAAATTTTTACTCATAGAAGTTTATAAGAAATTGCGCCCTATCAAGAAGTATACTGATGCCAAGTCCTTAGACATACAAATCAGGAAAGATATTCAACAAGCGCGTAATTTTTTTAAATAGTTTAATCAAAAAACAGGTTTGGATATACCTGTTTTTTGGTAGGGAGCATTTATTCGGGAAAGTATTTTATTGGCCATTGCCTGAAGTCGGTAATATATTTCAGATCAGCGATGCTTATTTTACCAACGTAAAGCTTTTTTAATTCATTGATACCTTTGTCTTTGATGAGCTGCTCGATTAGTCTGTGGCCGGTAAAATAAACAACATCTTTAGTAAAAACGGCCGGCTCGCTGGTATCTCCTAGGCCTCTTTTGACTCTCAGACAAATACGCCAAGCTCTATCTTTATCTATAGCATATATTTTTAAAAGGTGGTGGTATAATTCTACGAAGGGCATTTTTTTGCCCAGATATATAGCAATGGTATTGAGCGCCGGTGTGAAAAATTTTTCTCCTAGGCTTAAATTAAGTTTATTTTGGTTATAAATCGATAGCCCCTCTTCGGTGGCTAAATATCCTGCTGTGCCCTGCTGAAAGAGTTTATATTGTTGTAGTCGGCCGTTTTCCATTCTAAAAATATGAGTTTCAATCTCGTGGGCAATGAGCGCTTTTAATCGGTTGGTGGATATTTTAGCTTTTTTATAAATTAGAATAGTATTATTACTAGTAATTTGCATGCCCGCTGTGGCCTCATCCAGTATTTTTATTTTCCACCGCGAAAGTTTTTTTTCGGCCAAATATTGATTGATACGTTTCATGACCTCGTCTATTTTTAGTACTTTACTGGTATCCTTTAAGAGAGGAGTAGCTTTTATAAAATTGATGGCGCTGCTATATAAATTTTCATCGGCTGTGCCATATATTTTTTCTGAAAATTCCATAATGTCTTTATGGCCAACTACCTGTAGTAGCGATATTTTATTGTATAGTTCACCTGATTTATTGTCGTACAATGGCATTAACGGATGATCTACGTTATGGGGTATTTTTTTCAATTCTTTTTTTAATGAATCGAGTTTCGTGTCAATCTCTTTGTATCTAAAGTGCGGGGAGTAGTCAGGATTTTTAATGAAGCTTCTATACTCCTCGTCCAGATTTATCGGTTTGAGCTTAGCCAGCAGATGGAGTTGACTCTCTAGGTTATAGAGTTTATTGTCAATATTTAATATAATTTTTTCTTCTATTGAAGTCGATTCAGTCTCAGATTTAGAGTAGTCTATTGTTTTAGCAGTATCAATGAGGAAATCAGTGAGATAGCGACCGGATAGTATCACCTGGTGCTCTTGGTCTTTTAAATCAGCTCTTTGAAATGGTAATCTTAATTTAATGCCTTTTAATTTCAGGGATAATAATTTGCTGTTAGGCAGTATTTCCAAACTATTATCAACTAGATTGCTCTGGCTGTGCGGATCAATTTTGGCAATTAGAGAACGGCTATTTTTTGTATTAAGTAGATCAATTTTTTCATATAAACCGATAATAGGCTTGGCAGATATTATTTTGGTAATATCCTTTTTTGCCACTCTAGTAAAAAGAGTTTGTGCTATTCTGACTCCTTCTTCAGGTGAGGCGACTTTCAGATCATCCACCTTGCCCAAGCGTTGACGGAGTAGGGCCTGATTAGAAATTTGAATTGCTAGTCCGGCGCGAGCATTTAATTCTAGAATTTTTATGCCACTCTTTGTTAAGGCTAAATCAACTGCTAAATAGCCTATTTGTGTAATATATTGAGTTTTAGACGCAGTTAGTAGTAGGTCATGCCAATCGGGGATAAATATTTTTCTTATAGATTCTCCATTGGGCAATTTCTTAATAAGTTTATTGCCTATAACACCAAATGTTGCCTGACCACTGCCCAAGTCGATGCCTATGCCTATGGCACCTAGATGTAAATTAGCCTTGCCTCGCGATGAATTAGTCGGCAAACGAAGCATGGCAATGACGGGGACGTAATTGAAAACGATAATTCTAATGTCAGGCAGTCCCTGCTCCATAAAATTATTGAAGTATTCGTGCGAGACAAGCCTTTCCTCAAACAGGGCAATATCGTGCAGTCCAGAAACAGCATAGTGGCCGTCTAGTATGCCTACGATATGCTGATAGAAATCTTCCCAAGTATAGCGGTCTCCATTTGAATCGTAGTAGTATTTCCCCCGTGTATCATGTATGGCGATTATGCCCTCACCGCCATAACCACGATTTGGTTTAACCACGAAGCTCTTGGGTAATTTTTTGGGATTAAAATTTCTTAATTCCTGTAAAGATCGTATGGTAGCATAAAGCTTAGGTACGCCAATACCCCGCGCACTTAAAAAATGTTTGGTATATAATTTATCGTCAGCTAGTTTCCGGTTGGCCCGAGAGTTGAATTCAGATAGAAATAGTAGATTTCTCGCGTTGAGGCCAAGGATGCCGGATGCTTTTGTAAAAAATGACATAAATAAAATCTACTCTTCAATATTCTTTTCCCTGAATAGGCTGCGAAAACGAGCGTATTCGGTTAATCTTAGTCCAGTGAATTTGCCCAGCAGGATAATACCAAGTAGAGGAACGATTATTAATTCCGGCCAAGACATTATGAGATCCGAAAAGGCCGCCCAAATGACAACATAGTAAGCGGCGATGGCTATCATGATAGTTTTGAAAACCCCTAAAAGTGCTCCTCTAAATCCTTCCTCGGATTGGGCAGATAGGAATTTTTCAGAAATAGTAGACATGACCAGCATGGGAAAGATTGCCAGTGAAACTGCTAGTGATACTCGGTAGTATGAGAGAAACCACAGGACAGCTAGAAATGATAAGCCAATGGCTGATAGGATTAAACTGGTCTTGGGTATATACATTAGCTTAAATCTATTTAAAGCTTTACGCAGGACATAGCTAACGGTAACGATGACGATAATAGCCCCAAGCCCAAAATATATACCTAAAATTAATAGTGATAAAGTAATCATTAGTGGAGTGTATATGCCAAATGCAGAGATGCCGATTACTTGGCGGATAAAGGTAATGATAAAGGCGATAAAGGGGAAGGCTAGGATTATATAAATCGTGTTGGTAGGAATTCCTTTGGCGATAAAATTAGTCACGGCATGGGATAGAAAAAATAATTTTGATTTTTCACTACGTGCATCAATAATTCTAAATTCGATCACTCTGTTTTCTAAAGTGGTGATAAGCTGACTGGGGTCATCAATTTCAAAAATAGTGTTGAGAGCTTCTTTCCTGGTCAGCAGAATAAACCGGGGCTGGATAACTTTAAACGATTGTTGAGCCAGTTCGGCGGCGATGGCCATATTTTGGTCAGTGATTCGGACCAGCAATTTTTTTTGTAAATTAATTATGTCTGCGCCATCTAAATTTTGCCAAAAACGGGTGAAAGCCTGAAGTCCCAGAGAGGATTTGGTGTAGAATATAAGGCTGTCCGCTTCTTTGATAAATTCATCCTCATCACCGATAATAAGAACCAACGATTCTTCGTTTAGGAATACGGTCTCTTCTTCGACCGCAGATATGACTTTTAGGAATACTCCGCTATTGGCCGCTTGGTCAACAATCAGCTGAAAGTCTTCTGAGACATTTCGGTCGGTAATCATAAGAATTTTTTTATCGTAGACAAAAACTTCTTTACTAGTAGCGGCTGTGTTGGGTCCCTGGGTAATGGTCAGTGTTACTTTGTGGATGCCAGCTGTTTTAAATTCATGTAGAATTTCTTTGCCAAATTGAGCAAGGGGTAAGTCGGTAAAATCCCATCGGTAGGTGGCGGCGCCTTCGGCCGGTAATTGAGATTCTGAAGCATCAAATAGGGCTGTTTTTCCATCCGGAATAAAATCCTCAGAAACGATTATGGGGACTAGTAAATTGGCATCGGCAATGTCCTCCACGTCAGTATCAGGTTGTGGATCAATAGGGAGTATTTCTTCCTGAGCTTGTGTCGGCGGTA
>JADFTK010000064.1 GCA_022560375.1 Patescibacteria group bacterium | reverse complement strand
CTCCGGTGAATACTAATACTGTTTTACCTTGGAGCATAATATACATATTGTACACTCTTTACACCGCCTAGTGAAGAATGTCCCTTGACATTATACTTTAAATGTTATACTATTCCTTGATAAATAAGATAAATAATAATTGAACTTTGAAATAAAGGAGGTCACTGTGAAACAATTTGTCACATTGCCAAAAGACAAAGGGGTCGATGTTGTAGTGGGCTTCTCTATATGTGAAGAGGAGTTAATGCATACCGCACCCCTCCCAAGGGATGCATATGGATTTATTAAACAATCCAAAATTCCAATGACATGTCCGCATTATTTGGGTGGTACCTCGTTTGACATAGCAGTTCTACTGCACAATTTGGGGTACAACATCCAGCTGATGGCTACTGTTGGCAAAGATGAGAGCGGTCCGGGTCGGCTATTTGTCGAGCGCCTTTTGAAAGAGTACAAATTTCCTTACCACCTATTTCCGGTCAGGGATGGAACTTCAGCAGCACGGATTCATATTGAGCGAGGCCGCGACCCTATCATCTTTTCCCATAAAACTCCCTACCTTAGCTTTCCGTTAAATGAGATAAAACAGCTCACTAAAAAATGGCGGCCGGCAGTTGTGGTAGCTAGCGGCGTAATGCCTGAGGAAGTGCCAATGGTGGAAGCCATGTTTGAAGCTCATCCTAGTGCTTTCCGTATTCTAAATCCGCGAGCTGAGCTAACTAAAGAGCAAACGCCATTTGAACGACTACTAAAACTCAATCCCCTAGTCTGTCTAAATCACCAGGAACTGAGTATGTGTATTGGTGTCGACATCAGTGAAGATGAAGTCACCAAAGAAAAAGTCGACCAGATGCATGAAAAGGGCGTGGATGCAATAATTGTAACGTGTAATGAACACGGTTCAATCCTCAGCTATCCCAAGCACAAACTCTGGATTCATCAATCTGTTATACGGTTTGGTGAACCAGTAGATAAAACTGGTGCCGGTGATTCGTTCATAGCCGCAGTCATTGCTGCTATCTTCGAGGGTAAAAACGCCGAAGAAGTTATGCTCTGGGGAGCAACTATGGCCGGCAAAAAGGTTTTACTGGAGGGAGGCTCAAATGTGCCAACCGATGAAGATTTCAAACAGGGTCTTCAACGGTAACCTTTAGTCAGTTCTTCATAAACGGGTTGTGTCCACACAACCCGTTTTTTTATTTGAGAAAACAATTACTAAATGATACAATTTAAGAACCTAATACATTAATGACTACCCATGGCGGAGTTTGTAACCGACCTGCATCTTCATTCTAAATACTCGCGCGCTGTATCAAAAAATATGGACCTAATCACCATGGCGCGAGGGGCACACACCAAAGGCATTGAGGTGATTGCTACATCTGATTTTACTCATCCAGTCTGGTTTGCTGAATTAGAAAATAATCTAGACTTGCAAAGTAATGGTTTATATTTACTAAAAGGAGATAAACAAAAAACACACTTCATCCCTAGCACCGAGCTATCATGCATTTATTCCCAAGGGGGCCAAGTGCGCCGCATACATCTCTTGGTCATTTTACCCACCTTGATTGATGTCGCCAAATTTAATGCTTTGCTAACTAGTGAAGGCGGTAAACTAAAATCTGATGGGCGCCCTATTCTCGGCATGTCCGCCGAGCATATTGTAGAATTAGCCAAACAAATTTCTCGTGAGTCAATGATAATCCCCGCCCACGTATGGACGCCCTGGTTTGCCTTATTTGGCTCCCAGTCCGGCTTTGATAGTATCCAAGAATGTTTTGGTAAACAAACAAGGCATATTCATGCCATCGAAACTGGCTTATCTTCTGATCCAGCCATGAATTGGAGGTTGTCACAGCTGGACAACCTGCAAATAGTATCCTTTTCCGATGCCCACTCAGCCAGAAAAATGGCGCGGGAAGCTACCGTGCTCGAGTTGCAAGAGCTAAGCTACACCAATATCCGCACTGCCATCGAATCCCCTACTCAGGATAATAAAATTTCCTACACTATTGAATTCTACCCTGAAGAAGGTAAATACCACTATGACGGTCACCGAGATTGTGGAGTACGCCTGACCCCAGCTGAAACAAAACGCGCTAATAAACTTTGCCCCAAATGTAAAAAGCCACTGACGGTCGGGGTGATGCACCGAGTCGATGATCTAGCCGATCGTCATGAAGAATATCAACCTACTGATCGGCCGCCCTTCAAAAAAATTGTGCCGTTACAAGAAATCATCGCCGATGCCTTTGGCATGGGGGTTACTTCCAAACGTGTGCAATCAGAGTTTGATCGAATTGTCGAAGCAGTCGCCCCGGAATTTGAGGTGCTGCTGCATACTGCCGCCAAAGATATTGCCAAGGTAGCTGAGCCGATGGTGGTGGAGGGTATTATGCGAATACGCGACGGCCAGGTTCATATTTTACCTGGGTACGACGGTGAATTCGGTACCGTACAAATATTTACTGACGACGAACGCTTGTCAAAAAAAACTAAACAACAATCGCTACTCTAAAACATGTCTTTACTTTTTGCCCTCATCGTATTATTCCTCACTATCCTCTTCGCCATATTAGTCATCTATATATTGATAGTGCTACTCAAAACCAAAGTACCTTTTGTGCGTACGCCAGAGCGGGTGATTAACCAGGTACTGCAAGAAATTACCATCAAGCCCACTGACACCGTGTATGACCTCGGTTGTGGTAACGCCCGATTTTTGATAACGGTAGAGAAGAAAACCGGCGCCCGGACTATTGGCTATGAAATTTCACCCTGGGCCTACTTTCTGTCACAAGTAAACATTCGATTACGTAAAGCTAAAACAATAGTCCACTACAAAAACTTCTACAAGGCCGACCTCTCACCAGCCAATGTCGTCTTCTGTTTTTTGATAAACTCGGTCATGCCCAAAGTAGGAAAACAATTGGAACGACAACTTCAGCCAGGCAGCACCGTGATTTGTTTTGGCTTCGCCATCAAAGCCTGGCAACCCGCCAAAATAATCCTCACCAAACCAGATAATCCCCGCTCCAGTAAAATATATATCTACCAGCGATAATTACCTTTGACAGGTTAGAACACATAGACTAAGATAACCCAACTGTTCTTTAATAATTCTCGGCTCTTTTGAGCTGTATATACACTACAACTAGCGTATATATGGGCACTAACGCCTGAGAATACAATTTCGGCTTGTGGTTCGGCTTATCTAAAAAAGGGTGAGAAGGACGGAACAAGAAGGAGGAATTATGCAATATGTAGAAACGACAAAGGTGAAAGTAAACCGGTGCACCTGTAGCAAATCACATACGTATGTGGTTAATGGATCGGAGGATCTTTACACAGTAAATGATTCACACGAGATAATTCTGCCAGTAATACGTAAATATGCGGAACGACCAAAAATGCTTCAATCCATTCTGGTTTTCTGTGACTGCGGCAATCTGACAATCCACTACCCAATTCTCAGTAATTCGGGTGCTGGATGGAAATATCGCAAGATGTGGAAAGGGTGGCGCGGTCTCCGTGTTGAGCTCTACTGGGACAGTCCCATTAAACAGCCCCAACAAACGTTACAAAATGTTTCTCGA
>JADFTK010000024.1 GCA_022560375.1 Patescibacteria group bacterium | reverse complement strand
ACTAACACAATCGCGCAAACTGCTCAATTTACAAATTCTGAACCAACATTTGGCAAGATTGGCGATTATTATTTTCGCGGTCAGCAGAATCCATTATTAGATATTGTTTTTTATAGCGAGAATTTGTATTTTTATGAATCAATCATGAAGGTCCTAAATAATTATCCTAGTTATACTAGATTAATATGGAAACACTTTCCATTGACAGCATTTCATATCAATATTGAGAATATCGCTGAGGCATTAGAGTGTGCTGGTGAGCAAGGGAAATTTTGGCAATATATTGATAATATAGGTTTGAGTGATGCTTACAAAGATGTTTTTACTGGGATAGACGGTCAGACAGATAGTTATTTCGCTGGAATAGATGTAACAAGTATTGGCCTAAGCCAGGATCAGTATTCTCAATGCGTGCTAACAGAGAAATATAAAGAATATGTAACGAATATTTATAATGAATCACTAGTTGCAGGTGTGTCGGGAACCCCTTCTACTGTAGTAAATGAGAATAAAGCACTTGGAGCGAATGAGGACGATTTACTAGATGTTATTCATGATGAATTTAAGAAAAAATTAATGCAAAACTGGGAAATGTACAATGATCCCGATTTTAATTTTACATTTTTATACCCTGGCACCATTCAAATTAACAAGGTCAGTAATCTAGATGATGATCTACAAAGGGTAGATTTAGTTGATAAACAGTCAGATATTATCTATCAGATTTATTATTATAAAAAGGGTCAAGATGCAAGATTAACGGATTTAAAAAATACATATGATATTGAACAAGTCGGTCTGTATTACTCAAAAGAAATTAATCAAAATAGAGTTAGATTTTTTGAGCAATTAATGACAATGAAAGATGGTAGTGAGACGAAATCAAAAATAGATATAGGATATTTAGATACTGATATTATAGATGGATTTTTAACTGTAGTGGATGAATTGAGTATTGAGATTTGGGGTCCAAATAGTGATTTTTCAAGTGAGTTTATTAAAATATTATCATTTGGAGTGGAGATAAGTAAAATAAACGCAGTTAAATAAATTATGAAACTATCCCGTTTGCAGAAATATATACTACTTAGCATTCACGGGATTAAGGGTAAGTACCAGAGAAGTCAGCTATTTAGATTCTATGATAAGCAAAAAAAGCCGCCGAAGAAAATAGATCAGCAGGGAATCATAACTAGAAGCTTGGAAAGATTAATTGATAAAGGATTAATGATTGGCTATGGGCGGCGCACTCCAGAGAAGTGGTTTATTGACGAGGTTAAATTAACCAGCCAGGGGAGAGCAGAAGCCAAGAAACTCCACGGCCGGCAGCAATCACTGCCACTTGGATTAAAAAACATTAGAAAATAATTTATAACCATATGGCTATACCCAAAAGAATTTTAAATCACCTAGATAAAAATAAAATTAAATATGAAATTGTTGAGCATCGTAAGGTGTTTACTGCCTATGATCTAGCCCAGACGCTAAAACATAAATTACAGGAAATCGCCAAAACCCTGCTAGTAAAAGCAGACAAGGAGTACTATCTGGTAGTGATTCCAGCTCATTTTAAACTTGATTTAACAAAGTTGAAAAAATTGCTAAAAGTCAAAAAGATTCAAATTGCTAAAGAAGGCGAGATGAAGAAAAAATTTAATGTTAAGCCAGGCGCTATTACACCATTTGGTACGATTCATAAGGCGGCGGTGGTGATAGATAGAACTTTACTAAATGCCAAAGAAGCTTTATTCGGGGCGGGTAGCTATACTGAGAGTATCCGCATGAAGGTAAAAGATTTCATAAAACTAGAAGAAGACGCCCAGGTGGGGAGCGTCGGTAAAAAGAAGTAATATATGGATGTGATGTCCCACGCTGTCTGGGGAGCGACAATTGTCAGAAAAAGACCGGAAATGTGGTGGGCAGCTTTTATTGGTGCCTTACCTGATTTGTTAACTGCTCTTTATGGTTTAATCAGGTTCAAAGGCAAGTATTTGCTGTATATGAGTAATTTACGGCTAACAGCGAATAAAGATGATACTTACTTTAAAGTATATTATTTTTTCCATAGCCTTTTGCCAATTTCCGTAGTGGCCATAGTCATATACTTCATGGCACCATCTTATTTAATTTTAGTATTACCCTACTATTTTCATATTTTTTTAGACGTGTTTACTCATCGAGGTATCTGGGGGACTCGTCTTTTTTATCCGATATCCAATTTTCATTTTCATGGACGTGATTGGTGGAAAAACAGATGGATTAGTATTATTAACTGGTCGATGTTGATTGTGATAAATTTAATTTTCATATTTGTGTAATGACCTATAAAATAAAACTTGACCAATTTGAAGGGCCGCTTGATCTCCTGCTGCAGCTAATCGAGCAAGATGAGCTGAATATAACCGAGCTATCTTTGAGCAAGGTAACGGAGCAGTATATAGCGTATCTTAATGAATATCCTGATATCCCGACGGAAGAGTTGGCTGATTTTTTGGTAGTAGCCGCAAAATTGTTATTAATAAAATCACGGACGCTGCTGCCACAAATAACTCCTGATGAAGAGGATGGCATTGATCTGGAATATCAGCTAAAGATGTACAAGCAATTTTATGAAGCAGCCAAAGTGCTGAATAAAATGATTGGCAGAAAGAATTTTTTATTTGCCAGGCAAAAAATGGTGGTGCGCATCGATAAAGTTTTTAATCCGCCGCCCAGCCTGACTAGAGATAAAATGCTAATAATGTTTGAAGCTACACTCCGCAATCTGGACACCTGGGTCAGTCTGCCACACGAGGCTATTGCCAGAACAATCTCCATTAAGGAAAGGATAGCTAATATTCAGGATATGATAAGCAAGCAAGCAAATATTAATTTTACCGAACTGCTAAAGTCTAGTAAAAATAAGGTTGAAGTCATAGTGACATTTCTGGCTTTACTGGAGTTGGTCAAGCAGCGATCGATAGCGGTAGTCCAGGATAGCATTTTTGATGAAATTGTAGTTAAAAGATATACTGATGGTAAAATAGATATTAATGAATAAGAAATTTTTAAAATAAAAAAAATGAATATTAACGCTTTTATAGAAAGTTTATTGTTTATCTCGGGCAAGCCACTATCATTAAATAAATTATCAGAGATATTAAAAAAGGACAAAAAAGAAGTAGCTGTTGCTGTCGAGGCATTGATGGAAAAATATAATACAGATGATCACGGTGTGCATATCCAAAAAGCTGGCAATTCTTACCAAATGGCCACCAACCCAAAGTACGCTGAAATAATAAAGGAGTTTATAAAATCTGAGCAGGTGGGGGAACTTACCAACCCTTCATTAGAGTCTTTGACGATAATTGCTTACCGCGGGCCCATAACTAAAGCTGAGCTGGAGCAGATACGCGGAGTAAATTGTAGCTTGATAATTCGTAATTTGATGATAAGAGGCTTAATTGAGTCACAGGAGGATCGGAATAAAATGGCCACTGTCTATTCCATTACTTTTGATTTTTTGCAGTATCTAGGATTAGAACGGGTATCCCAGCTTCCGGAGTATAAAAAATTAAACAGCGACGAAAATTTAAAGAAACTGCTGGAGCAAAAGATTGAAGGGGGAGCTGGCCAGCCCAATGATAAAGCTTAAAAAAGTTCGAGCATGCTGACCTTATTATTACTGACATTACTCCAGCTGAATCAGGTTGATTATTCATCAGCCATATTTCAATTAGACAATAAGGCTAAAAGTCAGATCATCTATTCTCTCATGAATAATAAATATGCACCGCCATTCAGAATCCAAAGAAGTTTGCCACCGATACCGAATTCCTTATTAAAAAAACCTTCCCTTATTTTTAGTGCGCAATCGGCAGTGGTGGTTGATACTGGGAGCGGCCAGATTCTATGGGAAAAAAATACTGATCAGATCCTGCCGATTGCCAGCCTGACAAAATTGATGACGGCAATCGTATTTTTAGAAACCGACACGGATTTTCAAAAAGAGATAACTATAGAACAGTCTGATACAAGCAATATTGCGGGGAGCCGGATAGTAGTTCAGCCTGGAGAAACGTTTACCGTGGAGGATCTTTTTTATGCGAGTTTGGTCGGTTCAGCGAATAATGCTACTAGGGCATTGGCTCGGTCGACTGGCTTAGCAGAAGAGGAATTTGTAAATCGGATGAACGGGAAAGCAACAGATTTTGGCCTGACTAATACTAATTTTTATGAGGTGACTGGTCTTGATCCTGATAATACTTCTACGGTCATAGAATATAGTCGAGTAGCCTCTTATGCGTTTCGTAATGAATTAATCAGGGATGCTCTGAACCGGCGGGAACATGAATTTCGTACTATTGACCAGAAAAAATATTATCGAATTAGCAATACTAATAAGTTACTAACTGATTCAGAGCTAAGTCTGATCGGAGCTAAGACTGGATATCTTCACGAGGCAGGGAATACTTTTGTGAGCCAGGCACAGGATGGTAGTCATGGTATTATAGTTGTCCTCTTTCACAGTGATTCCAGTGATGCTAGGTTTGCGGAAACTAAAGAATTATTTAACTGGGCTTTTGGTAATTTTACCTGGTACTAGCTTTTACAAATGTTCTATTTTGAGGTATGTTTACATTAGATTATTTAATGATATTTAAAAATACACCGCCTGAATTAGCAACTTTTTTAGTTGCTATGTTGCCGATAGCCGAGCTGCGTGGCGCCATACCGGTTGGCCTAGTGGGGTTCGATCTGCCAATATGGGTTGTATATATAATTGCCGTGACAGGTAATTTAATTCCGGCATTTTTTTTATTATTATATCTGCATCCAGTGGCGAAATGGTTGAGAAGCAGATCAAATTTTTTTGATAGATTCTTTAGCTGGTTATTTAAAAGAACCAGGCATAGATTTTCTGCCCGGGCTGAAAAATACGGAGTGTTTATTTCCTTAGTTACGTTCGTTGCCATCCCCTTACCCATTACTGGTGCTTGGACAGGATCAGTCGCCGCGTATTTATTTGGCATCCCTTTCAAAAGGTCGATGGCCGCGATCACTATCGGCGTACTGATTGCCGGATTAATAGTCACGGTAACCACTGTCGGTTTGTCTGCTATATTTTAACATCATGAAGCAAAAACCATTAATCATAGCTAACTGGAAAATGAACCTGGCTGGTTCTGAAGTAGATCGTTGGTTGGAGAAATTCGATGCTAATGATCCCGCTGTGAGCCAGGCCAATGTTATTATATGTCCCTCTTTTGTATTTCTAGAAAAGCTGGCCCATCATGCAAAAGGCACTGGGTTGGCCGTGGGAGCACAGGATCTGTACTGGGAGGATAAGGGAGCATATACTGGGGAGATATCTGGTAAGCAATTAATCGATATAGGTTGTCAATTTGTTATCGTGGGACACTCAGAGAGGCGTAAATTATTCGGGGAAACGGATGAAGTGGTTAATGCTAAGGCTTTATCCGCACTGCAGTATCGCCTCCGGCCAATAATTTGTTTCGGTGAAAATTATAAAGAAAAAGAAGAGGGCCAGACCAAAAAAGTTATCGTGGATAAAGTTAGGGAAAATTTTAAAGATATTCGTAGTACGGACGCGCGGAAGGTAGTAATTGCCTATGAGCCTTTGTGGGCTATCAGTACCAGCACAGAAGTTGAAGAGCCAATAGCCGATTCTCCGGAATCAGCTCAGGTGGTGCATAAGCTGATCAGGAAGACAGTGGCAGAATTATATGACGATAATGTAGCTAAGGAGATTAGAATTGCCTATGGAGGATCTGTCGACTCCAGTAATGTAGCCAGTTTTGCTGCCATGGATGATATAGATGGGGTATTAGTTGGTGGGGCCAGCAAAGAGGCGTCATCCTTTCAATCAGTCGTCAGCGAGTTTGTAGAAAAAAATTAAATTTAATTATGCTTGTCCATTTATCTGAATTATTAAAAGATGCCCAAGAGAAAAAATACGCTCTTGGCGCCTTCAATATAGAGAACCTAGAAACTACCTTGGGCGTAGTTAACGCCGCTGTAAAAAAAGTTTCTCCAATTATTTTACAGGTTTCAGAAACTAGTATCCAATACGCCGGTTTGAAGGCTATCACCAGCATTGTCCAAACAATTGCCTCAGTACAGGCAGGTGATATTCCCATTGCTCTGCACCTGGATCATGGCCGGACATTTCGGGCAGTGGCTGAGTGCGTGAGAGCGGGCTTTTCCTCAATAATGATGGATGCTTCGGACATGCCCCTGACGGAAAATATAATTTTGACTAAACAAGCAGTCGATTTCGCCCATAGAAAAGCGGTACTGACTCAGGGTGAGCTGGGGGTAGTCAAAGGATTAGAGGAAATAGAGGAAGAGGAGCGCCACAAGTTAATGACTGATCCAGAGGAGGCGGAAAAATTTGTCAAAGCTACTGGCGTTGATACATTAGCTGTGGCGGTCGGTAACGTACACGGTATTCTAAAAATGCAAAAAGGAAATCCAGGATTGGATTTAGATCGTCTGGAAGCTATTCACAAACTAATTCCGGATACCCCCTTGGTGCTTCACGGCGCTTCGGGATTACCCGAGGCTCAAATACAAAAAGGTATCGTCCGGGGTATATCAATTATTAACATTGATACTGAATTACGCTTAGCTTTTACTAACACTTTGAGAGCTACATTGATAAATGACCCAGAGGAGTTTGATCCTAGGGAAGTGTTAGCCCCGTCTATTTTTGCTATTCAGAAAGTAGCTGAAGAAAAAATTGAAATGTTCGGTAGCGCAGGAGCTGCCAAACCATAATTAATCAATTTATTTATTATACTATGTCTATCAACTTAGCAATTAATGGATTCGGTAGAATTGGACGGGCAGCTTTTAAAATTGCCATGGATAAAAATGATATAAATATTGTGGCCATCAATGATTTGGCAGACAATGAAACTCTGGCTCATTTATTAAAATACGATACGGTTTATGGGAGGTATAGCAAGTCAGTGTCCTATTCAAAAAGTGGTATTACGGTTGATGGTAAAGAGTATCCCATTTCTTCAGAGAAAGATCCAGAGAAATTACCATGGAAGAAATACAGCGTGGATGTAGTGATAGAGTCAACAGGATTTTTCAGAACCAAGGAGCTGGCATCCGGGCATCTAAAAGCGGGGGCTAAACGAGTGGTCATGTCTGCTCCTCCTAAGGGTGGCCAGGTAGAAACATTTGTCATGGGCGTCAATGATGACAAATTAAGCGACCAAACAATTTTATCTAATGCTTCGTGTACAACGAACTGTATAGCTCCGGTGGCCCAGATTTTACACCAGGCGTTTGGCATTAAGAAAGCTACCATGACTACCATTCATGCGTACACAGCCGACCAAAATATAGTTGATGGATCCCATTCGGATTTGCGCCGAGCCCGAGCAGCCGCGGCTAACATAGTGCCAACCACGACTGGTGCAGCTAAAGCTACTGCCGAAACAATCCCTGAATTAAAGGGGCTATTCGATGGTATAGCGGTGCGCGTGCCGGTGGCAGTGGGATCGCTGTGTGACTTTACATTATTATTGAAGAAAAAGGTGACTGTCCAAGAGGTGAATAATGTCTTCAAAGATGCAGCCAAGCAGCCACGATATAAGGATGTGCTTGAGGTTACAGACGATCCGATTGTCTCCTCTGATATAATAGGCAATCCCCATGCCAGTATCGTGGACCTGGGACTAACTAAGGTAGTTGACGGAGACCTAGTGAAGGTCATAGCCTGGTATGATAATGAATGGGGGTACTCCAATTCATTAATAAGAATTTGTCAGAGATTATTTAAAAAATAGCAACATCATAAAAGGAAGGGGGTGAGACAGTGAAAAATGTACACATACCAATAGCCTTTGCCATATTCGGTCTGATGTGCGGGATATTTGGATTTTTTACTGAGGTCAAGAATACAGTAATAATTATTCCCTCATCATTTTACCTGCAGATGGGCATGTTATCATTTTTAGCCGCCATCTTTTTCGAAGTTCACCGGAAGCATTAACAAGCGAAGAAAATATTAAGCATACGATATCTTGATTTTATCGTATGAGTGACTTATACTGGATGAAGTCGTATTAGGGCGCCTTCGTCTAGCCCGGTTCAGGACGCATGGTTCTCATCCATGTAACACGGGTTCAAATCCCGTAGGCGCTAAATTAAATTTGAGTCATTTTTTACATCAATTATGAATTTAATAATTCGATTAATTTTAAATGCCGGGGCGCTTCTTTTAGTTGCTTATCTAGTGCCAGGATTTAGTGTAGACAGTTTTTATTCGGCCTTGATAGTGGCGGTTGCTTTGGGAATAGTCAATGCGATTATTAAACCAATTTTAATTATTTTGACACTACCCATAACCATATTGACTCTGGGCCTTTTCACGCTGGTAATAAATGGACTATTAATATGGTTTGTTTCAACTATTGTCAAAGGTTTTAATGTTGAGAGCTTTACGGCAGCTCTGATTGGCGGGGTAATTCTATGGGTAATTTCGTGGTTCACCAACGCGGTAACTAAGAAGTAGCCTTTTCACATATAGGATAGCTTAGATCATAAGCGAAAATACTTATGCGCCACTTATATAAGACGAGTGCCTATCTAACGGCATTTATCCATTTCATCTACGGTCCATTCGCCGTGTTTTTAATGATCTCTTCCAAAGGACAGGGGGTGGTAGAGTCAATTTATTTTGGAGTAAGCGCTAGCGCGACCACGATTGCTCTGTTTTATAGTAAATGCCCCTTAACCGTATTGGAAAAGTGGTTTCGCAAGAAATATGATCCCCAGTGGGTATTCAATGAAATATGGACTAAGTATTATTTGAAGAAGTCTCGATATTATATATTGAAGCTAATAAAGCGCTAGGTTATTAATTTATATTAATACCTATAAATTCCATTGTGTACCTTATTGACCGTTGGGTCGTTTTGAGCTAAGGTTCTATAATATATATTTTTTTTGATAGAACTTTAACAATTTAAACATAGCGAGGCCATGTATGGATACTCCCCAAGTTTATGGAGTAAAAATCGTGGGCATCGGTATAGATGACTTGGGACCTGATACTGTGCTGTCTAATGAGGAGCTAGCCAGTCAGCTACTCAAACGACGAGATCAGGACCTAAGAATTCTAGAACGGGATAATTTTGATCCCGAAGATGCCAAGCGATATGAAACAGATGATAAATGGATACAAGACAGAGTCCAAATCAAAGAACGCCGGATTGCCCCGGATGCCATGGCCACTAGCGATTTAGCTATTCAGGCAGGCCGAAATGCTTTGGCTCATGCCAACATAAAACCGGAGCAGATTGGCTCACTCCGCTTAGCCACAGTTACTCCAGATGAGTGGGCATCACCGCCGACAGTATCTCGAGTAGCTCACGGACTGGGCATCCCAGTTTGGGACGTTATTAAGGAGAAATTGCATGAATTGATTGCCTGTGATCATATGTTAGCCTGCTCTTCATACGTGGCTGCTCTACAAGATGCGGTTAGTGATATAATGCTGGGGCGCTGCAAATATGCACTGGTTATAGGTGCTGACAAGATGAGTACCATAACGGATTGGAGGGATCGGAGTTTTTGTTCCATATTCGGTGATGGTGCTGGAGCTATGGTGATTAAGCGGGTTCCGTATGAGGAAAGCGATTTCTTAATTAATGCTTTTTATGCTGGTGGGGATGGTTCTTACGCTGAGCGCATCATCGCTCCTGTCGGCGGTTCGAGGCAGCCTCTGACCCAAGAAATTATCTGTGAGGACAAACTACTTCGCAGCATGAAGTTGCAGATGGAAGGTGGTTCTGTTTTCAAGGAGCTGGTAAACTTGCTTAAGCGCCATATCATTCCGGAAGCACTTGAAAAAAGCGGATACTCACCTGGTAGCATGGACATTATTTTTCCTCATCAAGCTAATGGTCGTATGATCGATGCTTTCGAGAAGCCACTTCGTGAATTAGGTTTTACCGGATTCATATCCAAAACAATCGACCGCTATGGTAATACCACTAGTGGTAGTGTTCCCCTAGGCATCATGGATGCATATGAAAGTAAAATCTTGCTGCCAGGCAGGAAGGTAATGATTATCGTCATGGGAGGAGGGTATTCATGGCGTGTTGTTTGCTTCCGTTGGAGCCTAATATAATATTGTACCTTATGTCCCTTCAAAGATAATTTGAAGGGATTTTTTTATAGAACATGGTTTACAAAGATGATATTTTATGCTATAATAACTCTACTATGGCGTTGCTATTAGTTAATAAAAAAGAAAAACAAAAATCATCGAAGCACACTCATTATAAATTTTGGAGTATTGTCAGTGCAGTACTTTTTTTTGTTATTCTGGCATCAGTTATTGGTAATAGATCACCGGTACCAAAATTATCTGCTGACGTAAATGGACAGATAAAATTAGACTCACCTCTACAAATAAAATTTGATTGGCCGGTGGCCAGACAAGTTGAGGTAAAAGTTTTTCCGAAAGTATTTGGCCAAATAGAATATCAAGATGATATGGTAAATGGTAAGTTATTTAAGACTATAGTTTTTCAGCCAGAACTCACTTGGCTACCGGCTACGACTTATGAAATTAGTATTAGTAATGTAGAGAGCGCTATTCCTTCATTTGGCAACCCTAAGCAGTACAGCCTCAGCTTTACTACAGCCAATCTACCAGTTATAAATTCCGTGTCACCCAGCCAGGATGTTGAGATTAGTCCTGATCTGACGTGGCAAGTAAATTTAGATATCGCTAATGACAGTATTACTGAATACCAATTTGTGTTTGATCCCGCCATTGAATTTTCTACAGCCCAAGTAGATAATAATCGAGGGTATATTTTACAGCCTCTGTCCCTTCTTTCCCAAGGACAGGAATACAGCCTAGAGATATTCAGAAAAGATATACGATACTTATCCGGTACGGAGACATTAGCCTTTCAGGGAGAGCCCATATCCGTGTGGGTGGGGACATGGCAGGTGAGGGAAGCTCCAGGTATCGTTGATTTCCGGCCACAGGGCAGTAAAGTCGGACTAGATGAGAGCATCTTATTTACTTTTAGCGAAAATATAGATTTTGATTCGTTTAAGGATAATGTGATCATCATGCCTGACCTCGAAGGCAGTTGGAGCACAGAAGATTTCATCACTGTCAGCTTCAAACCAAAAGCCCTAGCTAAAGACACATCGTACACTATTACCACCTTAGCCGGTCTTAGTACCTTTGACAGTGGTTATCTGGAGGAGGACTCGACCCACCAATTTACCACCTTAGGACCTGTTCGCTTAGCTAGTATTTCGCCAAGTGGTGGAGGGACAGGTGCCAGCGTTGATGGAACTATTCGTGTATTGTTTGATCAAGCGGTAGACCAAAGTTCCGTAGAAAGTAGGTTTAGCATTATTCCCAATGTTGCAGGATCAATTAGCTGGGAGGGTAATACCTTTGTTTATCAGCCAGCTAGTCCGTTAGACTTTAATACCCAATATGCCATTACTTTTGAATCCGGGATTGATAGTATTGCCGGGTTTGTTTCTGAAGAGACAATCAGAAGTTCATTTACTACTGAGCTATCTGTTACTAAATTGTCGGTGCCTTTTCACCGCCAGGACCATGCTTTGAGCTGTGAAGTAGCCACCTTGGTAATGGCTTTGAGGTACTATGGAGTAGATATTACTGAACAGCCGTTAATAGATGACATTGGCTTTGATCCTACTGAAAAATCAGGAAACGTCTGGGGCAATCCGCATATTGCTTTCGTCGGTGATATTGACGGCCGCCAACCATCTACAGGTTATGGCGTTTACTGGCAACCGATTGCCACTGCTGGAGAAGTGTACCGTCCGACTCGTTGGTTTACCGATTGGGCGCTATCTGATTTGACCAATGAGATCAAGAATGGCAATCCAGTTATTGTCTGGGGCACAGTTGGCTCCGGATCAAGAATTGATTGGCAGACAAAGGAGGGAGACAAGGTGGTGGCGGTAAACGGAGAGCATACATTTGTGGTTATTGGTTTCGTCGGCTCAGCCAGCGATCCAGAAAAAATTATTGTGCTAGACCCGCTCTACGGCGAGCGATATTTCACTAGGGATAATTTCTTGTGGCGGTGGGGGGTACTTGGTAATAGTGGGGTGGTGGTTGAATAATTGTTTATTTCTTGTTACTATAGACCGTTATGGTAGAGCAACAAACATCTAAATGTCAAAATTGCGGCTATCCGATTGATAGCGGAGAGCATGCGTCGGATTGTCCGAAAGTTTCAGGTGATCTTGAGATGTCTGTTGAAAAGGACGAAAGCTTTAAGGACGAAAGCAATTTTGACATTTCTGAATTATCAGATTTGGTAAAAGAGGAATTAACGTCTGAATCAAAAAAAGAGTTTTGGCAAAAGGGCAGGGAACGCATTACAGGGGTGATGCGTCGTTTGGTGCTCTGGGGAATGATTACCTCCACAGCACTAGCCGCATTTGAAAGCAAGGCGTTTTTGAAGTCAGATGATTCATCGGAGAGTGATCAGACTACTGAAGAATTTGCATCGATAAAACGTGTGCCTAAACAGGGAAAAACTGAATTTGTTCCGGTAACTAATCCTGAAGCGGCGATCCGTATTCAAGAAAAGTACAAGCAGCAGCGAGAAGAACACGCGCGTAAAACTGATGCATTCGCAAATGAAATGAAAGAAGTTTACGATAGTAATCAGGGAGAGTTAGACTATTTAGCAGAAGCATTTGGCCGAGAGTCAGTACATGACTTTTTTGATAAAATTCAGGAAACAGAGTGGTACAAGGAATTTCCCGAGCGTGGAACTATCGGCCCGGATACAACGGTGGCCACCGGATTTGAAAATGTCGAAATGGACCCTGATAGTTTTATGAAATTGTGTAGGGAAACTTACCCAAATAACTGGGTAACAACGGAAATTGATTCTATTATTTATAAGGTTGAAGATGAATCAGCTGATTCTCTACGATCGGATAAATACAATCTTGGAGAAGGATGGACTGAGGTAGGAAAGGCGCGTATGAAGGAGGGCGATATAGCTTCAGTCAATTTATCCGGAAGAAGAAATATTGCGGATGTATTAGAAACATTTGGTCATGAGCTCGGACATGTAAATGATTGGGAGTACGATAATACATTGTCACCCGCGGATAAAATAAAACTTTTTCATGCAATTACGAAACGTTTCTTGGAGGGGGAAAATTTGTTCCCTTCAGACTATGTCGAATCTATAGATAATCCTGATCCACAAAGGAATATGGAAATCAAGGTGCAGGAATATTGGGCTGAAATTTGTGCTCAGTATTTTTCAGATCCAAGTAATTTTCAGGACAATTACCCTGAAGATTTTGCACTAGTTGATGATTGGGTAAAAAAACAGGATCCGGTATTTGATCCAATAGAAAGCAGGGCACAACGTTATGAATTGGCGGAAAGTTTTTCAGAATCATATAGAGAGGAGATATATCAGAACCGAATGGGGGAGTTATCAGAGGGTTTACGTTCGGACCTTGAGACATGGGTTGAAGAGAAAGCTTATAATACTGCCAAATCTCTTATTTTAGAGGGTAGTGGAAGTATCAGTAGGCATGAAATAGAAAGGGCTGTTCAGAATCTATTTGCAGAACATGGGCAAGAGATGGGTGAAGATATTAATTGGTTAGTAAATCGATTTATGATGGAAACTTCAAATAAGGCTAGTGACTATAGGGAGACGCATCGGGATGAAATTATTGCGGACGTTGACGATAGTATGTCGGATGAGGCTAAGCGGGAATTTGAAATTTTGAGGAGTGACGTACTCCAAGAAGCAGAAGAGGTAATTAAAAGATCTTTAGATTGGGCGACTTTTCAAACGATAATCTCGCGTAAAATTGAGGACTTTATGAAAAATAATAATATCCAATCCGGTTCAGAGTATTTGTTATTGAAAATATTTTCAGAAAAAACATAATGTCTACTACCATTTATATTAGAAAAAAGAATTATTCTGGGTCAGTTCATATTACTAACCATGAATATAAGATTGAGTCGGATAATTTTTTATTGTACAGAACCCTTGAGGGGGCTATGCGTAAGTTTTGGAAAAAAGGCATTGGGGCGGTACAAAGTAATCATGGAGTATCGGATAGGGCCATACAATTAAAGAGTATTGTATATAAAAAAGAAAATCCGGAATTTATAAATGTCATAGCTAATTTTTTTCGACACATGTTTGGTTCTGAAGCTGTCTCAGTAGAAAGCGACAAAACAGTGTTACGTGAAAAAAAGAATCAAATACGTCGCACTCTTTCACGCTACTCGAAATTACCGGGTGCCAGCACGGCTCTACGAGATATTGGCACTACACTTGAAAGGGTAACTGAAGAACAGGCTGATATTTTAATTGATGAAATTAAATAATTAATGGTCTTGACTATGGGTAATAGTTGGGTAGTGGTCGAGTAGCTAATGTGCTAAATTAAACTATTATGGTAGAAGAACAACCAACAGCACAATGCCCACACTGCGGCTATCCAGCGGAGATTGGAGAGCATGCACCAGATTGTCAGAATAAGCCTAGTCAGGAGACTATACGTAATGTGAATGAGCAGTCTGATATTAGTAATGAGTTAGAGAGTTCTAAATCGTCAGAAGTTTTTGAAACGCTTGAGCCACAGAATATTACGGATGCAGAAGGAGTCGAAAGAAAGATATATAATTTTACTTCTTCAACTGGGAGGGAGGTTAAGGTTTTATTTTATTCCCCTGATGAGCTTCCGTATTCTGATGAAATGGTGAAAGACAGGCAAGGATTAATTATTGGTAACCCCCCGCCTTCTCGATCGACGGAAGAATGGATGAAATTTCAGGAGCAGATACGTAAGAATTCTAAAGATGATTTTTCTTCTACTGATCCGTCTTCTGTGATCGGTAGTGAAGCTCGCACTGCAGGAGCAGCCTCTTTCTTTGTAGAGAGCTCCCCGCAAGCAATTCTTGATATGGCATTTTATCTGGGGGTGGAAGATGATAAATTGCGTGAGATGCGAAGAGTGTTGGCTAAAGGTGAGACAAATGATGAAATTGAGAAATTTATGGATCAAATTATTGCTGGCAAGGTAATAGATAAAGAAGGTAAAATGCAATCTGAGAGAAACGAGGAGGGTGAGGCACTGGTATTAATGGCACTGCAAGGCAATAAGGGGGCACAGCAAGAGTTAGAAAAAAGGAGTCAATCATTATCCCAGTATGACGTAGCACTAAAAGATGAGCTTGATGCGGATGTTGCAGGAATGGCTGTGCACAGTGAAGAAGTATATGCTGATGTTGAACAACTTAATATTGATTCATTGGTGGCGGTCCATACGACTGGATATAGGCCTAAAAAACATGGATCAGGTTATAGTATGGAGTCAACATTTGATGGGAGTAAAGGAGATATGTTGCGCAATACTGTACATTTTTCCATGAATCATCATGTCACATCTCACATGAGTGGGAATTGGGATCATTCGCCTTATGTTGTATTATCTCCATTCTCGAAAATGATCGAAGCCAATGGCAAACCAGCTAACATAAATACTGTAGATACTTATTTCGAACAAAATCCAAATCAACCAGTGATTTTGCCTGAAGGGACTTTTCTGGTAGGGCCAGGTGCAGTAGAATCAGGTGAGCTGTTTAAAATTGAGAAGGATGGTTCTGTGAAATATACAAAGGACTCTATTGATCTGAAGGATATTGCAGCAATTATTGACAGACTGGATGCAGAAAAATTATTTGGTATAGAAAGTAGTCTCATTACTTCGATAGAGAACTCTATTCGACATAATATTAAAATTGATGATGAGTCGCTAGATAAAGATTATGAAGAAAGGTATGCCGTGTCATATAAGGTTCGTGATCTTCTGCAACAAGCTTGGGAAACAAATGAATGGCAAGCTGTATTATTTGAGCAATTCAAGGAAAAGGGTATCGAACAAGCAATCAATGATTTGATAGATAGTGCGGGTATTGGAGAGGTATTGCATGCAGCAGAACGACGGCAAGTGATTGAAGCCGTGCATAATGCTATCCGAAGTGACATCAAGCAAATGGCAGTTGAAGCAACCATAACCCATATGGGATATGAAAATCATTCGGGAGGGATGTGGGCCTGGGATAAAGATAGTTTCGATGCCACCGCTGCTACTACGAAATTAGCGCATGATATGGGTATTCAGACAGGGGCTCATAGCAATACACCCGAAGCAAATCTTACAGAAGATTATTATAGAAGCTTATCTCAGTTCAAGAGTGGAGATGTAACATTAAAAGAGTATCGAGATCGTAGTGAAAAAATAAATGCTAAACATCTAGATGAGGTCTCTCCGAAAACAAGACGTATGATGTATATGCGCGGGGTGCTGTAATCATATGCTTGACAAAGTGATGAAGGTGAGATAAGATTCGCGGTTATTATGAAAACACGTTACCTAGTATTAAATTCTTTATTACTACTTTTTATTATAGGCAGTATAGCCTTCATAGGTAGGTCTCAGATTATTGATTTATGGGATTCATGGATGACTGATCCTCTACCAGAACCTATTGCTTATGATCAGATTTCTATTGTCAATAATACCAACG
>JADFTK010000023.1 GCA_022560375.1 Patescibacteria group bacterium | reverse complement strand
AAGGAAAGGCGCAACTAATGAAACTCGAACGCAGACTTCCCCGAGACATTCCGATCAGTATCTTTCAAGCCCCTGAATGTAGATCGTCTGGAACGTGACAATAATTGTTTGGAGAGACGGGATAATTGCTTCTGACTCTCGAACAACCAAAGGTGTCATTTCTGGCATAACCAAAGAGCTATTTAGAATAAATAATATGGCTGTTGGATTTTCAGGAGAGGTAATCGAGGGATTATACACCACCGATGAACAGGGTAATGAGGTGGCCGATATGAAGAAATATAAGGTGGAAATGCAGCGTGATCCTTATGCGCCAGAGGAAGGAACTTTTGAAGCGGTAATGGAACAAGGTATAGAGCAGGGAACGGCAGAGATTAGACAAGCGCAGGGGCGGCTGTCGGTGCAGACCGTCGGACATTACTTTGATAAGCTCGGTAATTTCGTTGACTCTGAAGGGGAAGCGGTCAAGCGCGGTTTCAAACCTGTGCTCGACAACCAAAATAATGTGATTAAAAGCGCCCGGACAGTCCTGCGGGAAGAATTCAATAAATTTAACGATTTGAATCCGACCAAAACAGAGGCCATGTACAATATGCTCGTTACCGGTGCTGTCAAAGGAGATTCGGAAGTCGGAGTTCCTTGGAAACCTGGTTATCAAACGAGGATGGGGCCAGACGCAATTGAAGATATCAAGCAACAGCTAAATAATTCAGTGAGATACCCTGATATTCAAAACGTGGCTAAGTCCCAAGATCCAGACTACAGTATTAATACTAGAGATACAGTGTCAGTCAAGAAATTAGTAGAGATGCAGCGTTTATTAACGGATATAGAAAATGCTCCGCAAAAAGGAATTGTCTCTTTCCAGAGCATCCGAAAGTTGGCTCATGAATTTCACATGCCGGTGCGCACAGATAGCGAACGGGTATACCCGGATAAAAAGCCAGAAATGAAACAATACCAGCAGGATCTGGATGACGTAAATAACGAGCTAAAAAAGCCCGATTTATCAAATGCAGAGAAAGGTAGTGCTAAAAGACGCAGGCGGAAAATAAAAAAGCAGATAAGTGGGATAACAGGGTACTGGCACGCGGATGAGCAGGCCACACCCGGCGATTTTCGAGTAGCAACGGAAAAGGCGGATGAGAGAATTGAGAAAATGGAACGGGAACAAAAACGGACGTTAACCCCAGAAGAAAGTAAAAAAATACAAGACGAGGAACACAAGATAGCGAAAAGCCGACGTACTTACGAAACCAACGCCAATTATGCTAAGGAAGAAATTATTAAAGATGTAACGGAAAAGTTGAAGGTCAAGATACAAGTGCAGGTAGAGGGGCTGAAAACTGATAAAGGGCTGACTATCTCCCAAGAGATAATGGAAGAAGCGAAAATTGCAGCGGATAAAAACATTAGTGATCGGGAGCGTCTGGGTCAAACGCTAAGTAGGGAAGATAAGAAAGGAATTCGTGATAAATTCGATCAGGAGGGCAGACAGAAAGCCGAGCAGAAGATTGATAATTTAGTTGAGCGGATAATGGATATTGGTATTGGTAAGATTTCACCAAAATCGCCGCCAAGTGGTCCTAAAGGTAGTGGTCCTAAAGGTAGTGGTCCAGGACCAACCTATAATATTCCAGATACCGAAGGTGAATTAAATAGATATTCTAAAGCCAATTTTGATAAATTTAATGAGGGCGAATATTCAGACGTGACTGGCTTCAAACAAAACTTTACTCAAGAAGACTTTGAACATTTTAAGGAATTCTTGGTGCAGAACGCAGCTGTAGTAACTGCGAGTCATAAAGGGGGTCCTGGGAAATTTCCTGGATCAGTAGCTGGCATAATTGGTAGTGGAGGTGTGGTAGGGAATTTGTTAGATAGGGTTATGAAATCTATGGGTAGCGACGGCAGTTATGATGAAATGTTAGGAGGGGATTTTGATGATACAATGAAAAAGTATTTTGATGTAGATATTCGACAAAGAATACCAGGATATGATAAGGCGCATAATAAGCACAATAAAGCTGTATCTGATCCAAGTAAAAAATCGGATGAGGTCTTCTCAAGCAGTGGTACAACCGGAGAAGGACCTGAAAAAGGACCAACTAGATTTGAAAGACCACCGGAGCCTAGCCAGGCCCAACAGAATTTAGAGCAGCAACGCAATGAAGGTCAAGATAAGATAAAGCAAGCGGAAGGAAAGAGGTCAGAGGCGGAAAAAATCCGTGAGCAGATTGATGATCGGCCGGTGCCATTGAATACCAGAAGGCGGGAAAAAGCGGAAAAGTTAGAAAAAGAGGCTGAAGAGCTGGAGTCAGAGGGTGGTAGAATAGTAGAGGAGTCGACCAGAAAATTAAAGAGGATCGATGAGGAGGGAGTTACTCCTGAGAAGCCTCTGAGTGGTACGCAAGCACAAGGAGCAATCGAAGGCATGTCAGAACTTAGCAAGCGCATGGGCGAGGTACTCCAAGGGACCAGTGAGGAAATTAGTGATAGCTTTGCGGAATTAGCTTCAGATATGTCCAAGAGTTTGGGTGAATTAGTGCAATCGCTGGATAAGCATAGCCAGGAATTTGGTAAACACTTGTCCGAAAAAGATAATAAGTCGACTCAGGATTTGGTTAGTTTGCTAAATCAGACAAAGTCGCAAGCAGACCAAGCAGCGGAGCCCGGAATTGATATAGGTTTATCAGACCAAAAGTTATTACTCATGCGCTTGCGTGAGTTGACTAATACACTGCGTGATACCGGCCGGAGAAATGCCGCGGATGTGGTTGACAAAGCACAAGCAGCCGTGAGAACACGTCTCGACGACGAGTCAGTGTAGATAATAATATTTACGTTTATGCCACAAAACTTAGTTGATACGGACATCACCAATATAGTTCAAAAAGAGCCGAATGATTTAGCTAACCACGAGGTGTTCGGCGAGGTGGCTACCAAAGTTTCTGAAATGCAGAGGACGGATAGTATTCGAGATGCAAATTTACTTTTAGGATATTTGAATAATGCCGTATTGTCTAATCATGAGTTTGAAAAGAAACATCCTGATTTCTTCAAGAAGTATCAGGGCTTAGTTACTTGGTTAAAGTTTATTATTGTGCATACTTTGCTCGACGAGGATCTTTTTCGATTGTTTCGTGATAATCTAATAATCGGTTTTGAACTAGGGTTTGACCTACGTGAAAAAGTAAAGAAAATTTTTATTATCTCCTGGGATCCACTACTCCGTGGAGTAAAGCGAGATTTTATCCTTAAAGCCTTGTCAGAAAACAAAGAACAGCTGGGGAAAAATACGATTAAAATGCGTGATGGTAAATTTGAGCCACTCAACGTAGCTAATCTCCTTCTCGATTATAATAGATTAGCGAAATCTGACGGTCCCAGAGACAGCTTGGAAGAGGCTAATTATCTCAATGAGAGTACTAGCGCCAAACAGCTTTCTAAGGGTGAACGTGATCTGGCTTTGAAAATTCTGCAGTTATATGATTTTGTTCGTTTCCCTCCACTAGAAGAGCTGGTAAGAGAGATGGCACTTTCCCCAGTAACATTTCCTAATGAGCCTAAGGAAATTAAATCAAAAAGAGGACTGCCAATTAAACCATTGTTACCTCCTAGTGGCAAAACTCCGGTTGCCATCAATGCGTCAATTGATGCCTTAGAAATTTTACGACAGAAATATCAGTCATATCGTATACAGCGTCAAAAAGTGTTGCAGCTGGAGGACGAGATTTTAGTTAAAACAAAAGGGGATCCGGAAGGCATTAAAAAAGAGCTGGCTGCTGCTTCGCGCAACCGTGATAAAGAAAGACTAATCGCCAGCATTAAGGTGTTAGCTAGGCAGGGGGCCTTAATTTCATCATGGCAGAATAGCCAAGCCTGGCAACAGGCAGTTAGCGACTATATTGTGAAAAAGTATTCAAATAAAGATAATAATCAAGATGTGGCAAATGCGGTAAGTAACCTGAAAATTAATTTAGGAACGCCGGAAGTAATGGCTGAGTTTTTGCAGTACCTATTAAAAGAAAAACTTGGCATGACTGAGAACGACTCAGCCTTAGTTGGCTCAGAGATTGGCCAGATATTAAAAGGGGATTATCAGAGTATGGCTTATGGTAATGAAGAGTCGGGTAGTTTTGAATGGAAAAAGAATAAAATTGAGGATCAGCAGCTAGTTGGCTAGAAAAAAATACTAAGTCTGATATCTGGTCACGCAGTATTGTCTACCCCCCTATTTTTTTGAGGTTATTTTTTAGTTTGAGCATGGCTTCTTGTTTACTGCTACGTTTTTTCATTGCTTCTCGCCGAGCTAGAATTACTGCTATTATCCAAAGAGGTAAAAATGATATGATGGGTATGAATTCAGCTATGGCGGTAATACCATACCGTTTCACATATTTTTTTAAGACGCCAGCCCGTTTTAATGAAGAGCCTTGGATTATTAATATGAGGGCGAGGGCGCCAGTTACAATAAAATTTATTGCCGACCCGATTAAACCCACACTAATAAAAGTGGATATTAAATCAATTACATCCTTTATGCTTGCTAACCCTACGGATACCATAAATGTGACCATACCGCCGCCAGCACTCCCCTCGCTAAGTTTGGACACCACTTTATTAGCAGCCTTCTGTATCTTCTTTTGGGATTTACTTTTGATGGCGTTTTGAAGTTCTGACAACTCTTCGCTGTTTTGCAGGTCTAGACTAGGTTCATTGAGGTCATTAACTATTTTATTGGAGAGATTATCCGATCGCTGCTGATTCAAATGTTGCAATCTGTCTTTTGCTAAATCCCGACTCCAATTCTGCTCCTGATTATTAGCGCCTGTTTCTTGCGTTGGAGCCTGTCCACTTGGTCTTGGCATGTGTGATAGCATTGGTTTACGATCTTGCCTAACTCTAGGGCCCTTTTCATTTGCTATAGCAGGTTTTTTAGTACCTATTTCTGGGAAATCAATCGCCGACCGTTTAGTTTTAATCGGTTTTTTTTTGCTCTGATGAAGTTCGCGCTGGCGTATTTTTTCAATCTCAATATCTGCCATAGTATGTAAATAATACCATTATTATTAGTCCAATTCTAGATTGATTTAATTGTTTTTATAAAGGGGTAATAAATTTTTTTTAATAGTTGAGATTTGATTTTATTGTCAAATTATGCTATAATTTAGTCATTAATTTTGGTTATTGGGCAAAGTATTTATTCGGCAATCAATGAATCAAGACGACAACACGACAGACGATTTTTCAGGAGGTTTTTTGATTAAGGATGTACGTGGGCGGTTTAAAAAGGTTCAGGGGGATAAAATAGTTGATATTGAGGAACAAACTTCCTCTACAGTTGATCCCAGTGTTGAGACTAAAGAAATTTTAGAAACTGTAGTAAAGAAACAGGAGGTAGACGTGTCCACTCAACCAATCCCGGCACCATCGCCCCCTACACCTGAAACACCTCCGCGAAAGATTCCTGTGCCAAAACCCCTGCCACCCATCTCATCATCTGAGAAGGCAATTTCGTTAATGGAGCCAGACGATGAAAAAGAAATAGCCAAACAGGTGAGCAAGTTGAAAAATCTAGTTGCTCAGCCAGGTCTTGATTTGCCAGTGGCTATCAGTACAGCTATTGAAAAGATTATCCATCAGAATAATCTGCGTTTTGATGATGAGGTAATGCTAAAAAGATTTTCGAAAGTTTTGGAGTCACGATTGCGCAGCATCAGAAATTCTATTGAGACCAAAGAAGTCCTGTCTCGTCAAAAGAAGATTGGGGGGCTGGCCATGACCGAAGAAGTAGCCCAAAAAGTAATTAGCAGCGTTGAAGAAGAAGCTGAATCGCTGTACAGAACAGGCTTAACCAAGGATCAAATAGACAAAGCCAAAGAAAAAAAAGATGAGGCCAGGCGTACTGTCGCTGATGGTACTGATCAAAAAATTACACCGATGTTTGTAGAAGCACCGCCTGCTTTCGTGCCAAGGCCTGGTGGCGCTGTTCATAATAAAGAACAGTCCGTCGTATCTAAGCCGGCGGTAAAAAATAATGAAGAAAATACGGAGATCCTTGCTGAATCAATAAAACAAGAGATCAAGGAAGTAAGCCAGAAAAGGGAGGATGCAGTCCCTCAAGAAATGCCAAAATCTATCCCACCTGCCATGCCAGCAACTAAACCCTCGGTCATAGAAGATGACCATGAACTTTATGGTAAACCTGACGAAGAGATGCCCAGGATAACCCCGGTTAGGCAAATTGATAAGCAGCGACCCCATATGGCGGACATCAAGCAGCCAATCCAGGTGGTCGGTCCAGTCGACGAATTGGGTCAAACCGACATTAAAGAATTCCGTCGCCTGGGCACTAATCCTCAAGATGCTGCCGAGAAAATAGTTGAGAAAATAGATTTATTGGAGGAAGAGTCGTGGCCGATGAGAATGGATGGTATCGCAGCATGGAAAAAGTCACCGCTTAACAAGCTTTATGTATCTATCGGCCGGCAAAGCATGGATAGTAGTAAAATAATTCAAGAGGTAATTAATCAATTGTCCCAGTCTGGACAACCCCATTTACTAATGGAAGAATTTTTAGCCATCAATGAAATAAATCATAAACTTAGTGTGTAGTTATGCAGCAGTTTGTAGTGCCCCAATTTTTAGATGTAGAGAGTAAGATAATCGGACCGCTAACAGTCCGGCAATTTGTAATATTCTTAATTGGCGCTGGATTAATATTTGTAGTATTTAAACTTGCTAGTTTTTGGGCAGCCGCTATTGAGGGCTTACTTATTTTTACCATGACAGGAACTTTTGCATTTTTGAAAATTAACGGACGGCCGTTCCATCACTTTTTACTGAATATGTTACAGACTTTGCGCCGGCCAACTATGAAAGTGTGGGGTAAGGATGGTAATGATAAAGTTGTAAAAAAAGAGGAGACCAAGCCTAAGCCAATTGTAGCCCCACCAAAAAAACGTTTAACTGTTTCTCGATTAAATGAGTTATCTCTGGTAGTTGATACCGGCGGTGCCTATGAAGAGGGGTTAGAAGAATAATAATTATCACCTATGGCACAAACCAAGGAGAAAATTAATAAGAAAACGAGCCTGCCATCGACGCAGCAATATATGTCAATTCTTGAGATCAAGGATAATACAGTCATCCTCAAGGATGGTACGCTCCGCGGGGTCATTTTGGTTGCTTCTATCAATTTTGCTTTGAAATCAGAAGATGAACAAAATGCGGTCATTCAGGGGTATATTCAATTTTTGAACTCACTTGATTTCCCGCTCCAAATTCTTATCCAGTCGCGTAAACTAAATATTGATGATTATTTAGACCGTTTAAAGGCCATTGAAAAAGAGCAGACTAATGAACTGCTAAAAATGCAGACTCGTGAGTACCGTCAATATGTTGCTGAGTTAGTCTCTCTGGCTGATATCATGAGCAAGAAATTTTATTTGGTAGTCCCCTATACAACCGGCTCTATCAAGTCAAAAGGATTGATTTCCCGGTTCAAAGAAGCTATTTCGCCTACCAGTGTCATAGGCATAAAACAAAAACAATTTGAGAAACAAAAGTTTGAATTAAAAAAGCGTAACGAATATATCATGGATGGTCTTAGCTCCATTGGGTTAAAAGCGGTATCGTTGGATACCCAGGGGCTGATTGAACTGTATTATAATACTTATAATCCTGATATTTATGACCAGCAGAAATTAGTCGATATTACTAAGCTAAATTTGGAATAATATATGGTTGAATTATTTCGCTCAACTAAAGCTGTACCAACCGAAGCTCCTCCGGATCTTTCCGTGCAAGAAAAGGAGCAGTTGGCGAGTGAGCAGCTGGAAGAGAAAAAAACTTTATTAGAATCCGAAAAAACTTATCGTCGAGGGGTAGTCACTGTTCGAGACCTTATTGCTCCGGCATCGATGAAGATCGAATCCCGCTATTTGGAGCTGGGGTCGCAATTTGTCCGTACGCTTTTTGTAGTGGCTTATCCTAGGTATATAAGGGTTGGGTGGTTTGCCCCAATTATAAATCTAAATGTACCATTGGATATCGCCATGTATTTTTATCCAATTAGCTCTGAGGTAATACTCAAACAATTACGTAATAAAGTAGGTGCCTTGGAGGCCCAGATTTTAGCGGATGCCGAGAAAGGCGCACCACGAGACCCGATCAGGGAAACCGCTTTACGCGATATTGAGAAATTACGAGATGATCTAACTCAAGGGATTGAAAAATTTTTCCAGTTTGCCTTGTATGTTTCTCTCTATGCCAATAGTAAAGAAGAGCTGGACAAAGTGACCGAGAAGGTTGAATCACTTTTTGGTTCACGGCTGGTATATACCAAGCGGGTTTTATATCAGGCAGAGCAAGGATTCATGTCTACTCTGCCTTTGGCTTCGGATGATCTGTCAATTACATTTAATATGTCATCGTCACCAGCTGCCTCCTCTTTTCCCTTTATATCTTCGGAGCTGACATCAGATAACGGTATTTTGTATGGCATCAATCGCCATAATAATAGTTTAATACTATTTGATAGATTTTCTTTACAAAATGCCAATTCAGTAGTATTTGCTACCTCGGGTGCCGGTAAAAGCTATGCCATAAAATTAGAAATATTACGTAGTATGATGCTGGGCACCGACGTTATAGTTATTGATCCGGAAATGGAATATAAATATCTTTCTGATGCGGTGGGGGGGACCTATGTCAATATTTCACTCAGTTCAGATAGTAAAATTAATCCCCTTGATTTACCTAGGCCAACACGCAAGGATGAAAAAACATCTGACATTATTCGTTCTGGCATTATTACCCTCAAAGGTTTGTTACGGCTGATGCTGGGACAATTTTCCCATGAGGAGGATTCCACTATTGATCGAGCCTTAATTGAAACTTATGCCAAGAAGGATATTACCGCTGAAGCTGATTTATCCCAGGTGGAAACTCCGATATTTTCTGATTTTGAAGAGGTACTGGAGGGCATGGTCGGAGCTGAGGATCTGGTACTGCGGCTAAAAAAATATACTGAAGGAACTTTTGCCGGCTTGCTTAATAATCCCACTAACGTGGAGATGAATAATCAGCTGGTAGTTTTTTCAGTTCGCGATCTAGAAGATGAATTAAAGCCTATTGGCATATCACTGATTATTTCGTATATATGGAATACGGTACGCTCCGAGCTAAAAAAACGGATCATGGTAATAGATGAGGCTTGGTGGCTGATGCAGCAAGAAGATTCCGCAAAATTTATTTTTGCCTTAGTCAAGCGTTGTCGTAAATATTACCTTGGTGTCACCACTATCACCCAGGACGTAAATGATTTTTTGCGGTCCCCTTATGGCCAGGCGATTGTCACCAATTCGTCTATTCAGCTGCTGATGAAGCAGTCTCCAGCTGCCATTGATCTAATATCTAAAACTTTTTTACTGACTGAAGGTGAGAAATATTTATTACTAGAATGCGGTGTCGGTGAGGGAATATTTTTTGCCGGGACCAAGCACGCTGCGATTAAAGTGGTAGCTTCCTATACGGAGGATCAAATAATAACTTCCGACCCAAGACAATTATTGGAGATCGAAGCTGCCAAAAAAGAATTTAAAGATGCTCAGGCTGATGCCCAGACCCCAGCCGCGAATTAAATTATCCCAATAATTAATTTGACATTATGGCCATAAAAAATAACCGGCGAATTATCATAATATCAGCAGCAGTTTTAGTATTAGTTATCGCTATGGTAATAGTCTGGCTTTTATATTTTCGTACCGAGCCGGCCGAGGAAATCTCCCCAACAGTTGTAGATACCAGTGCGGAAGTGATTACGGTTAATGTTTCTACAAATACAAGCTCAACTACCTCCCCGACTGTCGAACCTGTTGATTTGACACTTAAGCAATTGTCAGAATTATTTGCTGAGAGATATGGTAGTTTTAGTTCGGATTCAAATTTTCAAAATGTTACGGAACTGAAGCCATACATGACTGATAAAATGAAAATAGCAGCTGACAATTTTGTGGATTCCGAGCAAGGCGATAGTTCTCCCGACTTCAAATCAATAGTAACTAAGGTCTTGTCCACCAATATAGGTAGTACCTCTGGTGGCGAAGTTGAGGTTCGTTTGAGCACCCAGCGTATTGAGTCTGGTGATACATTTTCTGACAATGATATTTACTACCAGGATATTGTTCTAGAATTAATACAAGATGGCGATCAGTGGTTAGTTAATTCTGCTATTTGGCAAGCCAAAGGCATCACCGCACCGGCCACACCGGATACGACTAATACTAATACCAGTAACACAAATTCTCAGGACATTATAAAATTTCTCCAGGAACTAGAGTAGGTTTATTTATATATGAAAAAGCTCTCTAATAAATTACTATTGCGAATTATCTTGATAGGTGGGATTCTAATATTCCTTCTACCTCAAGTTGTTTTAGCACAGACTGATTTTATAACTGGTGGGGAGGTATGTAAAATAGCAAAAGCAGAGGATGGTATCCAGCAGCAGTTTCATATTCCGGGAGTAACAAAAGAAATTGGAGGAAAGTTTTACGTTAAAAATTTAGGTTGTTATATAATTGGCATATATAGATATTTTGCGAGCATAGCCGGTATTCTGGCCACTGTTATGATCATGTGGGGCGGAGTGCAATATGTAGTCTCATTTGGCAACCAGCAGAAAGTGGCGGCTGCCAAGGAACAAATAACGGCCGCCTTGATTGGCTTACTTTTAGTGCTTAGTTCTTACGCCATACTATATTTTATTAATCCGAATTTGACTCGGTTCGAATTACCAGGATTAAGTCAAATTCCTAAGATTACAGATGATACACTGTGGTGCACAGATAAGGATGAGCCAGAGAAACCTCCCGGTACTAGGAATTGCGGCGATAAAGGGTTAACTGATAAAAATGAACTTTGTATATGGCCGGGTAAGTGTATAAAAAATGGAGAAATTTGCGCGCCAACTGGTGCTGGCTATAAATGTATAAATGCAGAACTAATTTGTGTTGAATTCACAGACGGCAACTGTCTCTGGGTAGATAAGGCGATGGCGTCGGCTGGTACTGATGATAAAATATGTGCAAACGAGAAATATACTCTGCACGGATCTGTCACAACTACCCAGGTTGATAGATGTATCTACACTGATGTTCTAAAATGTAATAGTGGCTGGGAAAGATTTGACTGTGAAGAGGGGGGAGTAGCTGATCCAAAGAGACGTTGTGTAGATCCGGATGGTACGGTGAGGAAAATAGTTAAGAGGCCACAAGGAGGCGGCGGGATGTTAGGCACAACAACCGGTAGAGACCAGATATTTACTTGTACTAATGAACCAAGGGCTGCCAAGGGTGTGGATGCTATATGTTGCTGGGAGAAGAATGATGTTGATTGCCGCCCAACATGTAAAGATGATGAAATAGATATAACTACTGGTAATCAGAAAAAATGTGCATTTAAAGGGGAGACCTTCACGGGCAAATTAGATGCCTGTAGCCAAGCAGAGTTGGATAATGGTGAGAAGTGTTGTGTATTTGTAAATCTGGTAAATTAAATAAGAAGTAACAATTTTATGAACAGCAAACGAATATTATATATAATCGCCTTTGTAATTGTAGTTATTGGTTTTGGTGCTATGATTTATTTTGTGTTTATCAGGGATTTAGTCAGCCCGACGAATGAAAATGTGAATGTTAACGTCAATACCAACGTAAACGTTGGATTGCCAGTTACCAACGGGGAAGTCAATATCAATCGCACCGGAGTAGATAATATCAACGCCGTGATAAATGTTACTCCGCCGACTAACGTAAATCAGGAACGAATAGATGAGATTGCCAGGGGAGGTGCAACAATAGTTGAAACAGCAGTCAGCACAAATGCTTTGGCAGCCGAAGCGGTCACTGATGGCATCGGCATCAGATATTATGATGAATTATTGGATCAATTTTTCCAGCTAGATGCTTTAGGTAATTCAGTCCCACTTTCTGACCAGAGATTTCCCGATGCCAGAAGTATTAATTGGTCACCGACTGATAATCGGGCAATCATAACTTTTCCAGATGGTAGTAATATCCTGTATGATTTTGATAAACAGGATCAGGTAACTTTGCCAAGAGAGTGGAACGATATTAAATTTTCGCCATCGGGAGATAAAATAGCTTTTAAAAATGAGTCAATCAGGGAGAGCGATCGCTGGCTGGCTATAGCAAATCCTAATGGATCAGAAGTGCAGTTGATTGAGCCGTTGGGTGATAAGGCTAATGACGTTGCAATTAACTGGTCACCTAGCGGTCAGGTCGTAGCCTTGTTTCGCGAATCGTATAGCGGAACTTCACAAGAAATATTTTTAATCGGCCAATCAGGAGAGAATTTCAAATCAATTATTACTGACGGGCGCGGTTTTGAAGGACAATGGTCGCCTGATGGCAGCCAATTACTGTATAGTGTTTATAGTGATAATTCCCGTTATAATCCGGTACTTCATTTCGTTGACTCAGCTGGCGATCAAGTAGGTGGTAATGATGCTAATCTAGGATTACAGACCTGGTCGTATAAATGTACTTTCTCAAGTATCAGCTCAGAAGCATATTGTGCGGTGCCGAGATTTTTAGCTACCGGTACCGGCATATTTCCTGATTCAGCTGTCAATACCAATGATACTATATACAAAATAAATCTTAGTACTGGCGGGAAGAGTGTGTTGGCTCTGCCGAGATTTTTATCTGGAGACCAGGATTACACCGTAGCAAATCTATTTTTATCAAATAATGGAAGTTTACTTTATTTCACCGATGCAAATTCAGGCAACGTTTATAGTATTCAGCTTAAATAAATGTGGGGGATAGTTCTGGTATTCAATGGGTAATAATATTAAGGTTATTTATTCGTGTTCCAAATGTGACGCTCAATATCCTAAATGGATGGGGCGTTGTACGGAGTGTGGTAATTGGGGGACGCTGGATAAAAAGCAACAAATAAAGAAACAAGGTAAAAGTCAGACAGCTGCTGTGCCGGCGAGCCAAGTAGAAACCTTAGCCGATGTTACCATAGGATCTGAGCAGCGTCTAAAGAGTAATATTCATGAATTTGATCGAGTCCTCGGCGGCGGTATAGTCTCTGGAGGAGTTATTTTATTAGGTGGAGATCCCGGTATTGGAAAGTCGACACTGATTCTACAGGTAGCTGGTAAGTTAGCTGAGAATGATAATATAGTATTGTATGTTTCTGGTGAAGAATCTTCGTCCCAGGTAAAAACTAGATTTGGCAGGCTGGGACTAACCACCCCTAATTTGAAATTTTTAGGTGCCACGGATTTAGAAATTATAATTGCTACTATTGATGAGCAAAAGCCAAAATTGGTGGTGCTGGATTCTATACAAACAGTTCATACCTCGGCAGTAGACTCAGCCGCCGGCAGTGTGGGACAGCTAAAAGCGTCTACGGCTAAATTAGTGGCCACTGCCAAGGCGAGCAACATACCAATAGTTTTAATTGGCCATGTCACTAAAGCTGGTAATGTAGCTGGTCCGCGCACCTTGGAGCATTTAGTGGATGTAGTTCTTTATTTAGAGGGTGACCGGCATCATGCTTTTCGAGTACTTCGGGCCGTAAAAAACAGATTTGGGTCAACATCAGAGGTAGGTGTATTTGACATGCAGTCAGGTGGTATGCAAGAAGTTAAAGATCCCTCAAAGATATTTTTAGCGGATAGGAAAATGGCTAATCCTGGGTCAGTAGTAACTGCCATCCTGGAGGGATCCCGGGTTTTTTTGGTAGAAATACAAGCCCTAGTATCTCGCACCAACTTCGGTTATCCTCAGCGCCGGGCTGCGGGTATTGATTTTAATCGCCTGCAACTATTGATTGCTGTGTTAATAAAAAAAGCCGGACTATACCTGGGTAATCAGGACATTCATGTCAATGTAGCTGGCGGTTTCAAAGTATCTGAGCCAGCGGTTGACTTAGCTGTTTGCGTGGCCATTGCTTCGGCTCTCAAAGGCAGAGCAGTTCCTAAAGAGATGGCTGTTTTTGGCGAAGTGGGATTAGGTGGTGAATTACGGTCCGTAAATCAAAGCGACAAGAGACTGGAGGAACTAGCCAAAATGGGTTTTCGAGATATAATACTGCCTGCCCCTAAACCTAATGTTGCCCCTTCGGGGATACGCGTAACCGCTGCTGAGTCAGTGAGCCAAGCCATGGCAGGTATCAGTCAATAGGGGGGATAGGTAAAACCTTACTCAAGATGTAAGTTTTGATTGTTTTTCAGGATTTTATCTCTGATCTGCGGATAGGTAGTAAGATTGGCATCGTTGGCAAATATATATTCCGCAGCCTTTTTTGTTTGTTGAATTAATTCCACATCGGTTAATTTGGCAATTTTTAGCCCCGGAAATCCTGACTGCATCAAGCCGAATACTTCCCCCGGCCCGCGGAACTCCAGATCCATTTCCGCTAGCTCAAATCCATTTTTGGCTGTTACCAACGCTTGTAATCTGGCTAATGTTTTGGCGCTTTCCGAATCTGTAAAGATAAAACAGTAGGACTGGTGTTTGGCTCGACCAACTCTGCCTCTGAATTGGTGTAATTGTGCCAGGCCAAATCTTTCCGCTCCCTCTATCATCATGACCGATGCATTAGGTACGTCTATGCCAACCTCTACCACTGAAGTAGCCACAAGAATATTAGTTTCATGGTGAGTAAATTTTTGCATCACTGATTCTTTTTTATCAGCTTTTAGTTTACCGTGCAGTAGATCGACTTTCAAATTTGGGAATATCTCTCGGCTCAATTTTTTATATTCAACAGTGACCGCTCTTACTCCCAATTTATCTGATTCCTCAATAAGCGGGCAAATAACAAACGCTTGGCGCCCTTTTTTAATTTCGTTACGTATAAAGTCGTAGGCAGCCTGGCGCTTATCAGGGGACACAATTTTGGTAATAATTTTTTTGCGTCCTTGGGGCATCTGGGTGATGATAGAAAGATCAAGGTCTCCGTAGAGTGTCAGTGCTAATGAGCGAGGTATGGGCGTAGCGGTCATAGAGAGTAGATGGGGATAGATAGCTTGGCTATTATCTTTTTTTTCTTGCGATTTTTGCTTCAGCATTTTTCGCTGGTCGACACCAAAACGATGCTGCTCGTCTATGACAATGAATCCAAGTCTACTGAAGGTAATTTTTTTTTGGATCAAGGCATGGGTACCGATAATAATCTGGGCTTGGCCTGTCCTAATGGCTTCTGTAATTTTTTTTGGGGTGGTGCTGGTGTTATTGAGTAGTTTATTAGTTCTGGTCAGTAAGGCCAGGGAAATATGGAATTTTTCTAATATTGTGGAAATAGTTTTAAAATGCTGCTGGGCTAGGATCTCTGTGGGAGCCATGAGGGCGGCCTGAAATCCGTTATCAACCACGTTTAGCATTATAAGAGTAGCCACTACTGTTTTGCCAGATCCTACATCACCTTCTAGTAGACGATTCATAGGATGATCAAAACTAATTGCTTTTAGTATATCCCAGCCTACTTCTTTTTGATTGGCGGTTAATGGCCAGGGGAGCGAGGCAATGAATTTTTTTGTGAGCTCGGCGTTAAATTTAATCGGTAAAGCCTTTATTTGCTTTAGCCGATGGCGGATATTTTGGTTATTTAATTGGATGAGAAATAGTTCATTAAATTTAAGGCGATGCCGAGCTTGGCTTAATGTATTTTTATTGGTCGGGAAATGAACCTCACGAATAGCTGCTGCCAAATTGATGAGCTTATTGTGCTTGATAATTTTTTCAGGTATCCAGTCGGGTAGATCTCGTGCCAAAGGTAGTACCAGCTTGATCAGATAGCGTATCTGTTTAGCTGTTAAATTTTCTGTTACTGAATATACAGGCACAATGCGTGCCGTGTGCGTCTGTTCTTTTTTTATTTTTTCATATGTTGGACCTACCATTTGGATCCCATACGCGGTCAGTTCAACTTTTCCAGAAAAGTAGGCGGTATCACCCTGTTTTAGCATTTTGGTGATAAAGGGCTGATTAAACCAAACGGCTTTCATGCTGCCGGTATCATCTGTAATTAGACATTCAGTAATGTACATTTTACGCCGAAAAATTCGTTTATTGGCGATTAAATTAATCTGCCCTTTGATAGTTATTTGCGTATTCGGTTGTATGTCTGCAATATGAGAGATGGTGCTGAAATCTTGGTATCGAAAAGGGTAATAAAAAAGCAAATCACGAACTGTAAATAATCCAAGCTTGTTTAATTTTTTGCTTAAAATTTTCCCAACTCTTGGCAGTTCACCAACCTTGGTATCTAATTTTATTTTCATGTAGTTTATTGTATCATTTTTATACAAAAAAACAGAGCTACAATCCCTGTTTTATTATTTTTGGATGGTGCCCTCGAGAGGAATCGAACCTCTATTTCAAGATCCGCAATCTTGTGTCCTATCCGTTGAACGACGAGGGCAAGGGTAAAATGATTGATATATCCGTCTGGTTTGCCATGTCCCCGAACGAGGTAAGTGGCTACGGACGCAGGAAGTTCTACAATTTCAACATACGACTGAGGCCGTCAGAAAATGATTCGTTTTCTTTTTCTGTATCTTCTTCTAAATACTCAAGTAGTTTTTTTCTAATATTTACTGGATTTTGACTTTCTAGAGATATAGAAATTGATGGGCGTATCCCGGTTTTAAAATCAAAATATAAATTTTTCACTTCGGGAGGTTCATAG
>JADFTK010000022.1 GCA_022560375.1 Patescibacteria group bacterium | reverse complement strand
AGATTTAAAAAAAGCCCACTAGGTAGGTAGTAGGCTTTTGTTGGTAGTGGTACTAGAAAGTGCATTTTTGTCATATCTAATGCTTGAAAATCCGAAACAGGCTGTCCGGCCCCCACCAGAGGATGACGCCAGCATTAAGGATTGTTTCCTTAACGGTTTTGTCTTTAGCCGATCCAAAGGTGGTGAAAATAATCGCCACATTTGCGTCGATGAGTCTCTGTGGTCCGTCCGGATAGGGAAAGAAGCTGTCACTGACCGCGACCGCACCAGCAACCGGGTGTCCTGAATCACGAGCCAGCTTGATAGCATTTTCTGTCATGGCCACGCGAGATTTACCACCTGAGCCATTACCGATGATCATACTGTCTAGTGCTAGAGTAATGGTATTACTCCGACTGGTGGCACACACCGCCCAGGCCAACAGCAGATCAATTTTTTGCTGGGGGGTCAGTGTCTGGTCGTTCTTTTTTAGTTTCTCGTGCTCGAGGTCGAGAATCAATGAGGCATTTTCTTGCTGCAGATAGCCGCCGCAAACACTGCGGACAGTTATCTCTTTATCCACACTATCTTGATTCAGGCGAGCCAACACTTTGTTGATTAGTAATTTGCAACGGCCCTTCTTTCGTTTCAGCAGCTCGATAGCTTCCTGGCTGAATGAGGGGGCCATGATCACATCGATTAGTCGTCGGATTGGATTTCCTTTGGCATTTTCTCCCGTGGCATAGAATAAAAGAGTTTTTGCCTCTTGGGTACCAATCGGGAAATTGGTGCAGATGATCCCGCCGAAGATAGCTAGACGGTCGCCAATAACCATTTTTTCAATGGCCGTGCAGGGATTATCGAAGTCAACTGCGCCGCCGCAGGGGTCTTCGTGTTTAACACCCACAGCGATGTAGGGCACTCGATCCGTATTGACACCGAACACCGCGGCAATACGTCGGACGGTTTGCATAGCGCCATTGCCATCACGCAGGTTGTTGTAGCTAGGCGGCCCGCCCTCAATGAGCTGGAATTTGTGCAGAGCCAGCGGATCGTCGGTGGGCAGGGCAAAATGTTGTGCTGTACCCTGCCAGGCATTTTCCGCCTTGCAATTAGCGACCAGTACTCCTGGGAAGTTAGTGTCTTTCATCTAGTCTCCTTGGTTTGGGTTGTTAAATTACTTTTTTGATTTTTAAAATATTACGTTACCTTAGCAGGGAAATAATAAGGAGTCAATAATAGAGTGACTAAAGAAAGCAGCATCATTTCATGATGTGCTAATGCTATTAAGCTGGAGAATTACTTTTTTTTAAGGCTGTCCTTCCAGCGGAATCTCATTTCTGGTAGAAAATCGTATTTTATCTTCCTCATCAAAATAATAATATTCCAGCATGTCAACCTTGATATTCTCTTTATCAAGAATTTCTTGGGTCTGGGTAATGTAATCCTCGGGTACTATTAAATAAAATGTATAATTTAAATTTGCGTATTTTTTCCATTGTTTTGCTTCACGAAAATTTATGCTCTCGGCAGTCTCCACTTCTTCTATAATTAGAGTTCGTCCGTATTCGCCACCAGTACGCCAAACAACGAGATCTGGATAGATCCCTTGGCCTATATCATGGCATTCTTTACCGGTCAGATTAGCACTAATTATATAACCTTTATCTCGGTAATTATTATATGTATCAGCTGAGGCAAGGACTACCTGATCGTGCTCTAATTGGGTTGTATAACGCTTGGCCATATGAATAAAGCTAGTCATTATCCACACCCAGATAAGTCTACTCCTTTTAATTATGAACGCAAGTTGATAAACGGGGCACTGAATCTACTAAAATTTAATGGACGGAGTAACATTTTTTATATAAAATGAAATAAATGTACCTAGATATACGTATTAATAGTAATGCCTACCATGGTTGATTGTGAAAATAAAACTGATGAGGAACTGGTAAAGCTAACCCTGGAAAATGCTGATTGGTATAGCTGTTTAATGCAGCGCTATGAGGATAAGTTGGGTAGATATATTTATCGTATTTCAGGCTCTGGTAAGGAGGATATTGAGGATTTATTGCAAGAAATTTTTTTAGCCACTTATCGTAATTTAAATGACTTTGATAACCGATTGAAGTTTTCTTCTTGGATTTATCGGATAGCCCACAATTTTGTAATCAGCCATCACCGCAAGATACAGGCTCGTCCAATATTAATCGGTGGCGAAGGAGTAGAAAAATATTTGGCCATGATAAAAGATAAGAATGACGTTCATGCCCTAGTCAACGATAAAATTACCGGTGAAGTAATCGGTAGACTTTTTCAAAAGATTGAAGTCAAGTATAAGGAGGTCTTGGTCTTGCGGTATATAGAGCAGAAAGAATATAATGAAATTTCAGATATTTTAAAAAAGCCCGTTGGTACCATTGGTACCCTCCTGAGCAGGGCCAAAATGCAACTAAGGGAAATAATCAAGCGGGAGGGAATAAAATTATGAGTGATTTTACCGAAAAAATATTAAGTACCATAAAAAGCAAGCATATTGCCCCCAAGCCGCGCTGGCAATTTTTACTTCAGCGTTCAATGGTATGGGTGGCTGCCGTGCTGTCAGTCATTATTGGCAGTATCGCCTTTAGCGTGATGATATTCAGGATAGTTAATAATGACTGGGAGGTTATTAAATTTGTAGGCCGTTCCCCAGTCCAATATTTTTTCAGTACCTTGCCATATGTTTGGATAGCCATAATAGTATTGTTTGTTGCCTTAGCATATTATAATGCCCGACATACAAAAGGGGCCTATAAATATCAGGCTTATTGGTTTGTGGTTGGTAGTATTGTTATTAGTATGGCCCTGGGCGGGTTATTCTATGCTTTTGGTCTAGGCCCAAGATTAAATGCTTTGGCGGATCGTTTACCCCTGCTTCATGGTTTGATGCATGATCGGGATGCCAAATGGCTGGAGATAGATAAAGGATTATTAGCTGGTGAAATTACAGAGATTCTAAATGGTGATGGTGGTGGTTTGTTTAGCATAGTTGATTTTGATGGCAAACCATGGAGCGTCAGATCAGGTGATGAGTATATTCCTCCTCCGCTACGATTTGTAATTGAAACAGGCGTGCAAATTAGAATGATCGGCGAACAAATTGATGCCAATACTTTTGCGGCAGATAGGGTTATGCCTTATCATATTGGACCGGGAATGATAAAAGGAAAGTTTCCAAGTGGGATGAGAAACGGTGGACTTCCGCGTTTACCTATTAGAGAACCAGGTGAAATAAAACAATATAAAAAAGCGTATTAATATACAGGTGTCCAAGATATGGAATTAGTGTTTATATTTTGGCAAGTTTTAATTACTAAGATTAGTAATCGTGGCGAATATAATTGAGGCTAATAAGTTGACTAAAAAATATCAGGATGGTGACTCTATTGTGGTGGCGCTCGACGAGGTTTCACTAACCTTATCTGAGAAAGAAAGTATGGTCATTATTGGCACCTCTGGTTCAGGGAAGACCACCTTACTGCAATTATTAGGAGGTCTTGATTTTCCAACTTCTGGCTCCGTAGTTATTCATGGGCAGTCGCTAAATACTATGGACGACGATAAGTTGTCAACTTTTCGTAATAAAACAATTGGGTTCGTATTCCAATTTTTCCATTTACTGGAGTATTTGACCGCTAAAGAAAATATTGCTTTACCATTGATATTAGATGGCCAAAGTCAAGAAGTAGCAAATAAACGAGCTGAATATTTGTTAAAGCAAATAAATCTTGAACATCGTACAAATCATAAGCCAACCATGATGTCCGGTGGTGAAATGCAGCGTGTAGCTATTGCCAGGGCGCTGGCTAATAATCCAAAAATAATTATGGCTGATGAACCAACCGGAAACTTAGATAAAGTAAACGCGAACAATGTCCTAGAATTGTTTGATCAAATTGCCAAAACAGGTGTCAGCATATTGATTATTACCCATGACGAGAGTATGGCTGACCGGTATGATCATGTTTTGTATTTAGACAAAGGAAGTGTTCAGCCGACAAGGAAATAAATATATGAAATTTGGATACATCAACAAAATAAATATAAAGAAGCTAAAAATCTACAAAGGAAAATCGTTATTCTTGATTCTTCCCATTACCCTACTGATGATGCTAGGTGTGGTAGTATCATCACAGGCACAAAACATCCAGGATGCCTCAGAAGAAGCTATTTTTGGTACTGCAGCTGAGGCAGGACGCTTGATTGAGTTAATTTCAACTGAAACGGTAAGTACCGGTGGTAATGTTGACTTTCGGGCGTTACTTGCTTCGGGTGATGCATACACTGAGACTGATTTGGGTATAATAAAAAATATTCCCTCAGTAGATGCTGCGTTTCTCCCAGCGGAACTGCCCATCTCCCTTATATCCACTAGTGACCTCTTTGATAACAAAGAGATTTCCATTGGATTTTTGACCAGTTTAGATGATGACCTGGCAGGCCTCTACACTGAAAATGAATTTAATTACACTTCAGGTGAACCAATCCCTGTTATTTTAAGTGCTAATACACTCATTAACCGGTATGAGGATTGGAATGGTCAAACGGAGGTAGCAATAGACGTTGGCGGCTTCCGCCGTGGAGGTGATAATATTTCGGCCATTGAAAATAATTCACCAATTAAAGCAGAGGCAGTTCCCTATAATAGAGACGAATTACTCGGCACTGAATTCACCATGAATTTTGGTGGCCTTGCTCCTATTCAAGATTATGAACAGGAATTTACCGGTAGTGGTATTCTTTTTAAAAAGCTTTCTGAGGAAACAGTTCAGGAGCAGGAAGACGCGCGTCTTGAAACTATAAGTACTTATTGGGATTATGACGCCCTAGAACAACCCTTGAGCTACACTTTTGTAGTAGTGGGTGTTCTCGAAGATGTGTCTTCAAGGGTAAACTATATTCCAGCTAAATTTGCTAGCAAATTAATGAGTGACTATATTCAATCACAGCTTGATGCCCGTACCGAAGCTGATATTCCTCTTGAGCAACTTAATGATACATTTATTGGTATGAGTTATGATGGCCTTGAACTCGCTCCGGAGGCCGGAACTTTCGGTGGATTCAGATTTGGCGGTTTTGGACGTGGACGAGGTACTGGTATAGTTGGTATTAGCGATGATGCTGAAGAGGAAGTTACTGCCAGCTATACTATTCCTGGATTAGTAATTGAAACAGAGCGTGAGACAGGGGACTCGGATGCATTTGCTCAGCGAATTTTTGGTAGCTCCGCAGCCCCTTTGGGAATTTTGACCACCGCGACAATATATGACGAAGCGATACAATCAGCCAATACCATAATTGTTCGAGTTGATAATGTAGCCAACCGCGGCTTAGTGGTAGAAGCGCTCAACGACGCAGGTTATGCCTTCCAAGATTTAAATGATCAAGAAGTGTTTACTGAATTACAAGCCACGTTGGCTGGTACTAAAACGGTGTTAACTATCTCATTTATAATTTTAACTGGAGTTATTATAATACTCACCATGGGTAAATTCGTTTCGGAAAGTCGTAAAGAAATTGGTGTATTACGGGCAATTGGTGCAACTAAAGGTGATATCAAAAAGCTCTTTATGTCACAAGCGATCCTCTATACATTAATCAGCTACATTATTGGTGCTATGCTGGGGATTGGTTCTGTATTATTACTTGCCAAGCCTATACAGTTGTGGTTTGATAATTTTATAGAAAGCACCGTTGATGAAACATTCAACGTGGTACAAGCCACGAGTGCTGGGGTCTTTACTAACATAAATTGGCAGATGTTTGGAATTTATACCGTATTATTGATTGTAATAGCACTTATTGTTTCTATTATTCCTGCAACTCGTGCATCACGTGTTTCACCTGTTCAAGCAATAAAAAATGAATAGATTTTAAATGAAAGAAGTTTATTGTAAGATGCGTAATACTAGATGAAAGGTCGTTTAATAAAAGGATATAACAAATGAAAAAAGCATTATACGCGGCATTAATCGGCGTTACTGCGTTTACCATCGTGGGCGGTGCAGTAGCCCTAGCCAATAACTTGGATGATACAGCTGGTTTGCTGGATATCACTCCAGATGAATTAAAAGTTCAGCTCCAAGACAAATCTATGTCAGAAATATTGGACGCTAATGGTATTAGCCACCAGCAGGTATTCGAGCTGAAGGAAGCTAGCAGACTAGAGAAGCAAGCAACTACCCTTGGTATCACAGTTGAGGAATTAGAGACTCAACTGGCTGACAAGACTTTTGCCCAGTTGCTTGACGAGAGTGGCATCAGCCATACCGAACTGAGCGAGCAAAGACGATCACAACATTTAGAACATAAGACCGAGCGCTTGCAGCAAATGGTAGATGATGGAGATATTACCGCCGAACAGATGCAAGAGAAACTTGACTGGATGTCAAATAAAGATGGTAAGTTTGGTCATTTTGGCCATAAAGGATTCGGAATGTATGGTATGCATTTCTAAATACTGAAGCTACCTTAAGTGGCGAATAAAATTAACCCCTTTTAGTGAGAAGACCGGCGAGTATCGCCGGTCTTTTTTTATGACTTGACAATCTAAAATATTACATCTAAGATAACTCACTAAAGTTTCTTTAACAATAACCCAGCGATTGTACTGGATAAACTAAAGGTGGTGATACTGATGAATCCTACCCATGATAATCCTAGTACCCTCGGGGAACGGATAAAAGACTGGTCTATCAATCACTTGTACCGTAATCGAAGTGTTTGGCTGGATATTCCTTGGGCCTTGCTGCTTTACATGGCTTTCCAGGAGTATTTTTCTAGAGGAGAGCATGCCACCCCCCAAGGTTATGTGTATGTTTGTTATGCGCTGTATAGTCTCTACATCATTCTCAAGGAAGGACCTATTAAGCGCAAGCTTCGTAAGCATTATCATCGGCGCTGGGGAGGCATCTTAGCACTTTCGTGGCTTGGCTCGCTGTGTTTTTTTTACTGGCATATGTCTCGGCATAATGATCTGGGGTATTTCATCCCAGACCATATGGTCTGGACTACTTTCATTATTCTTGGTTCGTATCTCGGTATTAAGTTTATCCCCTTTGGAGGGCTACTCGAATATGTGAGGGCGGCTATTGAAAAAAGCACGAAGAGTGGTACCAGTTGATTTTTGGACCTAGTACAACGAGGCGGAACTGAAGTTTCGCCTCTTTTTTTGTCTAGTTTCACCATAGGATTTTTAGAGGTATAGATGTATAATACGAAGTAATATGCCCTCAAAAATGATACCCGTATTTCTAGTATTTATCTTTTTAATCCTGGTTATTTTATTAGGAGGACATTATTTGGTATATAAAGGTTTTGTAACAGCCTTTCAAATAGATAACCCCAACGTAGCTTCTGTCCTTAAGTCTATTTATGGATTTTTGGCTATTAGTTATTTTCTAGGTTTATTAATTGCTCATTGGTCGGAAAATTTTTTTTCCAGGTCATTTTATTTTATGACCGCTGTTTGGCTAGGTACCTCTCTTTATATTGCCCTAGCCGTTATTTTGGGAAAGCTGGCATATCGGCTGACAGAATTAGCTGGTATTGATTTGAGTCTGGGATTTATAACTGCTTTACTGATTAGTTTAGCGCTGTTTTATTCAGGCTACGGAGTTTGGAATGCGTTTACTCCAGGTATAAAGAAAATCGAGGTAGCTATAAAAAATCTGCCCCAAGCTTGGCAAGGCAAAATGATTGTTCAAATATCCGATGTACATTTAGGTCATATTCATGGCAAAAGATTTTTACATGACGTTATCACCAGAGTAAATTCTGTTAATCCGGCCATAGTATTGATAACTGGTGACTTGTTTGATGGCATGGGTGGAAACTTTGGTTATATAGTGGATGAGCTTAATAGGATTTCAGCTCCACAGGGTATATATTATATTATAGGCAATCATGAAACATATATGAATTTTAAAAAAGTTTTGCCTGTACTAGCCAAAACCCGATTAAGGATATTAAGGAATGAAGCTGTCATGGTGAATGGCATCCAAATTATAGGCGCTGATTATCCGGAGCCAGGTCAAAAGCGTGATATTACTCAAGCTCTAGCTTTGGCTAATCCTGACTTGCCAAGTATTCTACTGTGGCACGAGCCAATCAGAATCAAAGAAGCTAGGGAAAGTAATATTGATTTAATGTTGTCCGGACATACCCATCACGGTCAACTTTGGCCGTTTGGCTACGTCAGCCTTTTGGTCTATAAGAAATATCACACTGGCTTGCATACGGAAGGAGATTTTTCTATTTATACATCGACCGGTGCTGGCACTTGGGGACCGCCTATGCGGACAGGAAATAAACCGGAGGTAGTAGCTATCACTCTTCAATCCAAATAAATGCCATGTCCCAACTGAGTTCGGGGAGGAATATAACTGCTGAACTATGAATGTAAAATCACTTAAATTATCCCAGCTACCAACGCCAATAAACAAGCTGGAAATATTGTCAGAAGAATTAGGCCAAAATCTTTGGATCAAGAGAGATGATTTGACAGGTTTTGCTTTCGGAGGTAATAAAACACGCAAACTGGATTTATTAATTGCCGACGCGCTGGACAGGAAATATGATACTCTGGTTGCTGTCGGGGCTAATCAATCCAATTTTTGTCGGATAGTGGCAGCCTATGGCAGTCGTTATGGCTTGGCAACTCATTTAGTATTAGGAGGGATGAAGCCGGACAACCCAACCGGTAATTTAAGAGTAGCCCATATTTATGGAGCAATTGTCCATCATTATGATACCAGTGACTGGGAAAGACTCGAAGAGAAATCAAGACAGCTGTCTAAGGAATTATTTAAACAGGGTAAGAAGGTGTATCTTCTGCCTATTGGTGGTTCTACGCCTTTAGGTTCGTCGGGGTATATAGAAGCTATTAAAGAAATTAAGGATTTTGAAAGTGAAAACAATATTAGTTTTGATAAATTATTTGTCGTAGCCGGTTCTGGTGGTATGCAAGCGGGACTTATCGTGGGCAAGGTTTTATATAAATGGCCGGGTGCTATTATTGGCATATCAGTATCCTGGGCCAAGCCAGAGCAAGAAAAAATAATTTATAGCTTAGCCAAAGAAATAGCTAAGATTTACCATGTGGAGATTGATAGGAAGCAAATAATTATAGATGATAATTATATCGGTCCTGGGTATGGCCAGAGCACTCCCGAGGCAGAAGCTGCTATTAAGCTATTCGCCCAAAAAGAGGGGATAATGTTGGATAGTTATTATACCGGTAAGGGTGCGGCTGGCCTTTTGGACTATATTGAGCAAAGTAAAGTAAGCAGTCAGGAAAATATATTATTCCTCCATTCGGGAGGTAATATACAGTTATTTGAGTAAGGTATTTATTTAGGGTCAGGTAGAGAATGTAAGGGGCCCTTCACTTTGTTCAGGGCGAAAATGCAACTTCCTTGCATTTTCGGTTTTTCTTCGGTATACTATAAAGGTATGTATGTGGAAAAGTTACAAGAGCCGGTCCGTGTATTTGTGGATTTTTCTGGTACCAAAGTAAGGCCCATTGCTTTTATACGAGCTTCTGGGCGGCGTTATGATATTGAGAAAGTGAATCTAGTATATCGTCGGCGGGTAGGCGACCGGTATCATTGGTGTTTTGCCTGCTCTGGCGAATCCAATACTTATATCCTTTTTTATGATCCAGAGAGCCTGATTTGGACTTTGCGGGAGATACAGATGGACGGGTAACCAAAAACCCTTCCTGCAGGAAGGGTTTTTTTAAGTTCTTTACCAAGTAATATTATTCTTCCAGATCTTTTGGTTTTTCGCCCCACTTCATTGTCCGTTGTCCGTCTGCTTTATGATAACCCCAAACTGACTTTCCAGCATCAACGAAATTTATCTCTACTGTAGTAAAGTCTTGCAGTTGCCCGTCTTTTATATGCTTGCCTTTGTTAGTAACTGTTTCTTTAGAATATTTGCCAACCTGTTCTACGGTTTTAGTCTTTTCCCATGTTTCACCCTTCTTTTCACCTTCAGTGACACTACCTGTTTCCATAGTTTGGTTTCCCTCATCGTCGTATTCGAAGTTTTTTTCATAAGAGTGCTCCCGATCTAAATTAGTTCCAGTTTCTTTAATAACTAACCCTTGTTCGTTTATATCGAACATGTGTTCGCTAATAGCTTTTACTTCAGAAGTGTCTTGCCATTTTTGAGTATCTGGATTTTGTTCGCGCACATAAGTGATCTTTTTTCGCCAAGCTTCGTTCCCTTTTTCATCTAAAATAATCTCCGCTTTTTTGAGCTCCCCGGACATGATAGTTTCTTTTTTGCTTAAAGCCAGCTCGGCATTGCCTTCTTGATGTAGTAGGCTTCTGCCGGGCATTTCTTTCTCCATGATAGCTTTTTCGTTTTCCGTTAGACCTCTTTCGTGTTCTATATTCATCCTTTTAAAAAGTTAGTTATTTTTATAACCCCTCTTAACTTGACCCTATCTTTTATTAAATCATATGTCAATGACCAAAAAAATAATCCTACATTTTGACATGAACTCTTACTTTGCCTCGGTGGAGCAGCAGGCTAATCCTTGGCTACGTGGTAAGCCGGTAGGAGTCGTGGCTACTATGACTAGTAATGGTTGCATCATTGCGTCGTCTCGGGAAGCGAAAGCTGTCGGCATCAAAACCGGTTGCCGTGTCCCGGAGGCCAGGCAACTGTATCCAGGTATTATTTTGATAGAGGTTGATCCGTCTAAGTATCGATCGACCAGCCAACGTATTTTTTCTATTTGTGCGGAATACACCGAAGCCATTGAAACATATTCTATTGACGAGGCTTTTTTGGATTTGAGCGGTTTAGTTAGTTCATACGAGCAGGCGGTTCAGGTGGCCAGAACTATTCAGCGGCGCATCAGGGATGAAGTGGGAGAGTGGCTGAGGTGCTCGATGGGCGTGGCGCCAACGCGATGGTTAGCCAAGTTTGCCAGTGACACCGCGCCTAAGGGTGGCGTAGTAGTTTTAACCCAGAATAATTTGTATTCCTATCTTCAGGGTCGTGATGTCGAGCAGGCTTGGGGGATTGCTGGGGCTACAGCAGCTCGATTGTCTGAACTCGGCGTTACCACTTTAGACCAACTAGCTCGGTACCCGGTGAGTAATATAATGTCTAGTCTGGGTATTCGCGGCTATCATCTATGGGCTAATGTCAATGGTATTGAGCTTGGTGGCTTGGAGGCTAAGCGACCGCCTAAGTCCATTGGACACAGCCACGTATTGCGTCGGCGGACGCGGGATATCCGTTTTTACCAGTCGGTCATTATGCGCTTGTGTGAACGAACAGGGCGCCGTTTGAGGGAGCAAGGTTTACAGGCTGGCGGCATCTATTACCAGACTCGACTGGAGCATAGAGGCAGTGTGGGTGGCAGTAAAAAGGTTCATCATCCAATTATTAGCACCACGCAGATTTATCGTCATGTCTGGGAGGCGCTTGGCGATGAGCTGAGTAGAGACATACCTAACTTTTTTGCTGTGGGTCTGTTTCGTCTACAACCGCAGGTCAATCAACTAACCTTGTTTAATAAAAGAGCATCTATGTCGACAGAATTATCACAGGCACTGGATGAGATTAATAGTCGCTACGGTGAAGAAACTATTGTTCGTGGTCCTTTGTTGCGGTTAGGTCAAGTCCATGCACCGGATCGGGTGGGTTTCCGTCAGTCAGTGGAGGCGGAATTCAACGGTATCAGAGAACTACAATATGGCAAAGATTAGCGTTGTGAATTATTTGGTATTTTGGTAAAATCATATTATGACGCCACAAGATCAATCATCATGGGACGATGTTTACCAATTTAATGATGTTGAATCTCTGCCTTGGTTTTATTCTAAGCTTGATAGTGATTTCGAGCGAGTTTTAAGTGCTATTAGTGGCTCATCAAAACGAGTGTTGGATGTTGGTACTGGCCCAGGTACCCAGGCAACTGAATTGGCTAAGCGTGGTTTCAAGGTTGTGGCCACGGATATATCTCCAACCGCCATTGCCAAAGCTAGGGTTCTAGCCCGTGAGCAAGGAGTGGAGGTAGATTTCCGGCAGGATGATTTTGTAAACACAAAATTAGAACCGGCCTTTGACTACATATTTGATCGAGGGGTTTTTCATACTTTTAATCCTAGCCAACGCCAGGTTTATTGTAAAAATGTTTATCATTTATTAGTACCAGACGGCTATTTGCTTATTAAATGTTTCAGTCACTTGCAGCCTGGTAGTGATGGTCCACATCGTTTTTCACCAGCTCAACTTCGATCGTATTTCGAAGAATTTTTTAATATTGTCTCAATTGAAGATACAACTTTTCGGGGGAAAGGTAATTTTTCGGTCAAAGCTCTGTTCTCTATAATGCAACGGCGGGAGCAGTAAAAAAAATAAAAAAAGAGCCAGTATTAGCTACTAGCTCTGGTTTTGAGACAATGGGGTGTCACAAGTCTAAAAATGTGACATGTTTCTTTTTAATCCTAGCGTTGTCTGCTGGGTCATCTGAGGTGGCTACTAGAATCTCATCTGATTGCGGTCCGTGATCTGATAGTAAATCCAGTATCTCGCCTTGAAGCAAGGTTGTGAAAGGACGCTGATTGTTATTTACAAAATGCATGTCTGCAAGTGATATGGTGTGTATTAACCTGACCTGTCCCATACAATTAACCTCCATATAAAATGTGCTAAAGAACCAACTTATTTGGTTTATATCAAATATATCTATCTGTCAATAGATATGGTGTTTGAATGAAGTTAATGGTTGAGGTAGAATAACTATTGAATAATAAAATTTTATTACTTACTTAGAATAATAGTTCTAGTGGATAATTTAATATGGATCTTGATCGTTTTGAAATATATGTCTCCGAGGCTGTTGGGGAGGTTCCGGCAGAATTACGCGATAAAATTAAAAACCTGGCTTTTGTAGTAGAGGATGCTATGCGTATGCCCCGAGCCCAAGAACACGGCATAAAGTCTCGGGGAATTCTTCTTGGTTTGTATCAAGGAGTGCCATTACCAAAACGAAGCGCAAATTATGGCTCGGTACTACCTGATAAGATTACAATATTTAAACAACCTATTGAGCGCTTGGCTGGACCAGACGAAAATAATATAATCAAACTTATCAGAGATGTTGTGCACCATGAAATTGCACATTATTTTGGCATGGATGAAACTAAAGTGCGGAATTGGGAGCGCCAAAGAAAATAGTTAATTAATGGTTACTATCAATATCTTTACTTAAAGTAATCTAGTGATATAATTTAGATCTAATGCCCGTCATAGAAGTAAACAATTTTAAAAAACACTTTGGCAAGACCAAGGCGGTTGATGGTATCTCATTCACTGTAGCCAAGGGTGATATTTTTGGTTTTCTTGGCCCCAATGGTGCGGGGAAAACAACTACTATTCGGGGTATGATGGATTTTATTCGGCCAACCGAAGGTAGTATAAAAATACTTGGCCTGGATTCCCAGTATGATTCAGTGGAGTTAAAGAAAAAAATAGGTTATTTATCCGGCCAGGTGAATCTTTATAAAAAATGGACCGGTCAAGCGCACATTGATTTTGTAAAAAAATTACATGGTGATTCTGACATAGCTGATGAACTGGTCACCAGACTTGATTTCGATCCAACTATAAAAGCCAAGCATCTCTCATCAGGTAACCATCAAAAATTGGGTTTAATACTATCTATGATGACCAAGCCAGAGATTCTGATAATGGATGAGCCAACTTTAGCGCTTGATCCTCTCTTGCAAAATGAAATATACGAATTATTGAATGAGGCTACTCAAAGAGGGGCCACAGTATTTATGTCATCTCATAATTTATCTGAGGTGGACCGAGTTTGTAACCGGGTAGGTATTATTAAGGACGGAAAAATGGTAGCCACAGAAAGTATTACAGATTTGAAGGAAAAGAAAATTAATACAGTTCATGCTCATTTTAATAATCAGTTTAATGTGGATGAATTTTTAGATGCCAATGTCCAATTAGTAAAAGGTTTCAAAGATGGTGTAATTTTAAAAGTAAAAGGTGACATTAATCCCTTGATAAAGAAATTAAGCAACCATTCATTGAGAGATATTAATATATCCCAAGCGTCACTAGAAGATATTTTTCTTGAATATTACGAGAATTGATAAATATGCTAACCATTATAATTAGAACCTTAAGAGATAGAAAAATTTCATTGATCGTATTTACCTTGGCCGCCATACTGATGATGTGGTTGTATATTGCCATGTACCCGGCCATTTTGGAGCAATCAGAAGCTCTAACGGAAGCCTACGCAAATTTATCTGAATCAATGCTGAAGCTATTTGGGGATAATGGAACATTGAGTTTCGATACGATTGAGAAATTTTTAGCTCTTGAGTATTTTAATTTTCTCTGGCCGATTATGTCGATATTTTTGTTAGTAGCTATCGCCGGTACAGGCATAGCGGGGGATATAGAGAATGGAACTGCTCAGATATTATTATCAAGTCCTGTCTCAAGGGTACAAATATTTATGGCTCGCTATTTTGCGGGCATGATAGCCCTGTTGTTATTCACTATCTTTTCTATATTTACCGTGGTGCCATTAGCTACATTACACGGCGTTGACTATGTTTTTGAGAATTATTTTTCTATAGCAATCCTTTCGTTTTTATTTGGTTGGGCCGTTTTTAGTCTAGCCATGTTATTTTCCGCAATTTTTTCAGAAAAGAGTAAAGTATATATGTTTACTGGAGGCATAATAATTTTAATGTATGTTCTGAATATTGCCTCTGTATTACAAGAAAAACTGGAGAATCTAAAGTATCTTTCGTTTTTTTATTATTATAATTATAATGATGCCTTAATCAGGAATACTTTGGATTTCTCGGGTATAATAGTATTTATTGTAGTAGCGGTAGTGTTTTCCATTGCCGGGGCCATGTGGTTTAAAAAACGGGATATTGCGGTTTAATTAAGTACTTGGTAGACTATTAGTATGAAAAGGATACTAGCTATATCGATTATATCCATAGTGCTAATTAGTGCTAGCCTTGGCTTATTTTTCGTCTCCGGTCAGGCGGCTATGGCTAACACTTGCGATAGTGGCTCCACCTGTGCGCCTCTGTCTCACTGTTTGGATCATTGTCTGGGAGTAGTATCCACATATACTCATCCCCAAATCATTGCCCCGATATTGTCATTGTTTGTAGCTCTAACCGTGGCGGTAGGATTTATGATAATAGTGGAGCTAAGGAGTGCTAAGGCAGTATCTAGTTTTAAATTTTCTCCTGTATATTTATTTGCCACCGTAGAGCTTCGGGAATAGATAATTAAATTTCATAATGAGGTGATTTAGGTTTAATCATTAATTTTTTTGTATGAAAAATAAAGCTATAGCCCTAATAGTGCTTGGTGTAATAATAATTGGGGGAGGGTATTGGATAGCAAATACGGGAGCTCCATCGGATCAATTGGTAATCCAGGAATCAGACAAGACAAAAGTGACAATGTATAAGTCACCGACTTGCGGTTGCTGTGTGAAGCATGCGGCATATTTGGAGGGTCGGGGATTTGAGGTAGAAGTGGTCAAAGAAAGTGACATGCAGTCATTAAAAAGACAGTACAATATTCCCAGCGTTGCACAGAGCTGTCATACCGCGGTGATAGGCGATTATATCGTTGAAGGGCATGTGCCTGTAGAAGCAATCAATAAATTATTATCGGAAAGGCCTGATATTGATGGGATTGGTTTAGCAGGTATGCCGGCCGGATCACCAGGTATGCCGGGTGTCCAGTCAGGTTCCTTCGATATATATGCCTTAAACGATGGGCAGATTTCAGATTATGTGGCTCTCTAATTTGCAATGAAAGGAAAGAATATGGAATTAGTAAATAAAAAAAATTCAAACAAACCTATTGGGTAGGAGGCATCGGACTCATAGCTATGGGGTTGATAGTAGGCCTGTTGGTTTATCCGTATGCATTTAGAGATCGAATGATGCATGACCATAGCAATATGCATGTCAGTGAGCACCGAGATGAATTAATCAGCCATAAAGTTGCTATACAGAATAACCTGATTAGTAGTGGTGATTATGCCTGTTGCCTGGCGGCTGCGTTGGCATACCTGATGATTCATCAGCAGGATCCGGTCGGGTTGATGACCTTCGACGAGAAGATCCGCGGGTCTCTTCCTGCCCGCAGCAAGAGAACGCAACTGGGCAATATCCTCGGTTTGCTGGCGAAATCAAAACCGGCCGGGCAGACGGAAATCGCAATGAACCTCCGAAAGATAGCAGCGATGATCAAACATCGCAGCCTGTTGATGTTGTTTTCCGATCTGTTGACCGATCCCGATGCGGTGATTGAGAGTCTGCATCTTCTTCGTCATCGCGGCCATGACGTTATCTTGTTTCACATTCTGGACGAAGCGGAGGTCACATTCCCGTTTGACGGATTGGTGGACCTGAAAGATCCGGAGACCGGTCAATCACTGGTGATTGATGCCGACGGCATTCGAGCCGACTATCTGGAATCCCTCGAAGCGCTTCGCAGCCGGTACCGGCGTGATTGTCTCTCCACCGGGGTCGATTACGTGGCTTTGGATACGAGCACGCCGTTCGATCGAGCTTTGATTGAGTACCTCTCTCAGCGTAAAGCCCGATTTTGAAACCCACTCCGGCGGAATAGCGGCGTAAGTGTTCAGCCAATCGTCAAAATCAGACCGGATCGAACCGCTTTGCAGTCGAAACGGGTGACATCATCTTGCAAAGTCAATAGTGCCGCTTTACAGTGGAGTCCTCCGGACGTTTACTGCTTCCGGAGAAATCGGGACTGTGGACGCTCGATTTTCTGAATGTGCGAAAGAATGAGTTAGCAGCCCGTTGATAATATAATTCTGGTATGTGGACACAGAAGTGGGGCAGGCTTCCAGCCTGCCGTTGTGCGGAGAAAT
>JADFTK010000063.1 GCA_022560375.1 Patescibacteria group bacterium | reverse complement strand
CTCCAATACTTATTTAGTTTTATTGATTCATGCGGCATCATGTATCGTTTTGATCATTTATCAATTTTATCGGAGAAATTTCAGACATATGCGGATCAGTTGCCAGAACCGAAAGTTAATGATTCCCGTACAACCAACTATCGAGAAGCCATACCTGTTAGTACAGGAGAAGTGTTAGCGACTGGTGTCGGATTTGATGATAATGTGTTTGTCGATTTTGGTGTTTATGATCTGCGCCAGCTAAATAACGCTGCCCAAGATCCTGACTGGGCTTACAATGATCAGTCGACCTTCGCTCCGTACGGAGTCTGTTGGTTTGACCTGCTATCAGCAGCTGATGCCGCCACTGTTCGCGCTCTACCGGCTGGCAGTTCTGAGTCAGGCAGCCAAAGTGATTACTGTCTATAGAATAATATGCCATACGATTTAATAGTTATCGGAGGAGGGCCAGCTGGGATGATGGCCGCCGGGACAGCCGCCAGTCGGGGCAGGAAGGTTTTGTTATTAGAGAAAAATAAGCACCTAGGTGAGAAGCTGAAAATATCAGGCGGTGGACGATGTAATATTACCAACGCCGAAGAGTCAGAAAGTTTGCTGCTGTCAAACTATGGCAAGGCCCGGCGGTTTTTGTATTCTTCATTTAGCCAGTTTGGCATGCGGGACACCTTCATATTTTTTGAGAAGCAGAATCTACCGCTGGTAGTGCAGGCGCGGAAAAGGGCTTTTCCTAAAACGGAGAAAGCCCTTGATGTTTTTAAGGCGCTGGAAAGATATATGAAGCAAGGAGGAGTCGAAGTAAGAAGCCAAGCGTCAGTTCAGGCCATAGTCGGTAGCGGCAAAAAAATCTCCCATATTTTAGTGAAGGGCCATGAGCTAACGGCTAGCTCATACATTCTGGCTACCGGAGGAAAATCTCATCCTGAGACCGGCTCAACCGGGGATGGATTTGCCTGGCTAGCCAAACTAGGCCATACCGTCATAGATTCCACGCCAACTATTGTCCCGCTGGCAGTCCAGGAGCCTTGGGTCAAGTCGCTAGCCGGAGTGTCTCTGTCAGCCATGAAGATAACCTTATTCGTTGACGGTAAAAGTGTTATTAAAAAGAAAGGAAAAATATTGTTTACCCACTTCGGTTTTTCCGGACCGATGATACTAAATCTAGCTGCCCAAGTTTCTGATTTATTACATGCTGGGGTGGTCACCGCTGAGATTGATGCCTATCCCGATACCAATCTGGGAGTACTCGATAAAAAAGTCATCAAAGTTTTCAATGCTAATAAGAATAAGACTCTGAAAAATATTTTTTCTGAGATTACGCCGGACGGGATGAGTGAGGCCCTGCTGGCCCTGCTAACATTTGATTCAGATATAAAAGTAAACAGTGTCACTAAAGAGCAACGCCAGGAAATTATAAATCTTCTGAAGGCTATGCCAGCCACCATCACCGGACTGATGGGAACTGATCGGGCGGTCATCACTGATGGAGGTATTGATATCAAAGAAGTCGACGGAAAAACCATGCGCTCACGCCTGTATAATAATTTGTATTTGACCGGGGATCTACTGCACATCAGTCGTCCGTCCGGCGGCTATTCACTGCAATTGTGCTGGACGACTGGTTTTGTGGCTGGCAGCCACGCCTAGAATAAGATTTGTACTGTATAATTATAATAAATAATTCATATGTACATTATCAAAAGATGCGCCGTGTCCCAAGATGGATATTTAGATGACTCCAGTGAGGAACGGCTTATCATATCAAATAAGAAAGACTTTGATCAGGTTGATGAATTGAGATCGCAGATGGATGCAATATTAATTGGTGCCAACACAGTCAGGAAGGATAATCCACGTCTGCTACTGGAATCCGAGTTTAGAAAAAGGCAAAGACTGGATAGCGGCCAGAGGGGACATCCTATCAAAATAACGTTGACCAAGTCAGGCGACTTGTCACCCGACTCGAACTTTTTTACTGCCGGACAAGCTGATAAGATAGTTTATTGTACGGCCAATATTTACGAAGGCTTGAAAGAAAGATTAAAAAATTTAGCTGAGGTGATAGCGGTGGGCCAAGAAGAAATTAATTTAAAGGCTTTATTGGAAGATTTAGAGGCCAGGGGAGTAAAAAAACTTTTAGTCGAGGGAGGAGCGGGGACGGTAACTGAATTTTTGAAACAAGGCTTGATTAACGAATTGCAGGTGGCTATTGCCCCTTTTTTTGTAAGCGACAACAAGGCTCCACGGTTTTTAGTAGACGGCCAGATACCTTTTAATGAGGATAATAGATTGAGGCTAATAAATGAGGAAAGGGTGGGTAGTATGATAGTTTTAACTTATAAAAAAACAGCCGTTGATTAATTACCAAGATTTAGTGTAAAATAAAAATAGAATTAGGTTATAATTATTATAACAAAATTATTTAGCATATTTACTAATAGGGGATTTTGAGTGTATGAAAATAGCTGTCATAGCTGTTATTATTATCATCATGGTTGGCGTTATTTGGTTCTTAACATCAGATAGGTCTGATGATGTAAATTTAAGTACTGCTACTTCTGAAACCACGGTGGAACCTGAAACTAATCAGCAAGATACTATGCAGGATACCAGCGACCCTGCTACTAATGTAGAGGCTGTCCCGTATATTGTGCATGACTGGCAAGGAGATTTGGTAGACGTCAGTGGTGGTGAGGCATCCGGGAGTGTAGAAGCAGCCTATATAGATGGAGTTTATGATCTGGTGGCTACTCTAGAAAATTTGCCAACGCCGGCAGGGACTGATTTTTATGAAGGATGGATAGTACGGAATGATCCCAGTGATGTATTGAGTACTGGTAAAATAGATTTGGTAGATGGAAACTACACCAATACTTTTCAATCTGAAAAGGATTTATTGGACCACGATTTTTATGTATTGACTATTGAGCCGGATGACGGTGATCCAGCACCAGCCAATCATATACTAGAAGGGACCCTGACCAAGTAAATTACGGGAAACTCCAATTTCTCTTTTTACAGATTTAAAAAAAGCCCACTAGGTAAGTAGTAGGCTTTTGTTGGTAGTAGACTGAGAAAGTACGTTTTTTAGTTTTAGTGTTTGAAAATCCGGAATTCGTTATCCGGCCCCCACCAGAGGATGACGCCGGCATCAAGGATTGTTTCCTTGACCGTTTTGTCCTTGACCGATCCAAAGGTGGTGAAAATAACATCCACATTGTTATCGATCAGTATCTGCGGACCGTCCGGCTGGGGAAAGAAGCTGTCACTGACTGCCACCGCACCAGCTATTATGTGTCCCGAATCGTTAGCCAGTTTTATGGCGATTTCTGCTATGAACACGCGAGATTTACCGCCTGAGCCATTACCGATGATCATGCTGTTCAGAGCGATGGTAATGGTGTTACTTCGACTAGTAGCACACACCGCCCAGGCCAGCAGCAGGTCAATTGTCTGCTGATCAGTGAGAGTCCGGTCGTTCTTTTTTAGTTTCTCATGTTCGAGATTGAGAATCAATGAGGCATGATCCTGTTCCAGGAGTCCGCCGCCAACACTGCGGATGGTCAATTCTTTGTCCACGGTGTTTTTGGTCAGATGACCTAGCGCTTCGTTAACTAGTAACTTGCAGCGGCCATCTTTTCGTTTCAGCAGCTCAATTGCTTCTTGGCTGATTGATGGTGCCATGATCACATCGATCAGGCGGCGGTTAGGATCTCCTTTTGCATTTCCCCCCGTTTTATGGAATAAAAGAGTTTCTGCTTCCTTTACGCCAATCGGGAAATTGGTGCTAACTATACCACCGAAAA
>JADFTK010000002.1 GCA_022560375.1 Patescibacteria group bacterium | reverse complement strand
CAGACGAGAGGGTGCCGGTAGTCGGGATGGTAGTACTAGAATCAATTATCAGCCTGCCCGCACCAGATATTGTCCCGTCTAAAGTAAAGGACGAGCCAGTCCATATAAAAAGCCGACCAGAGCCAATGGATAAGGTGTCCCCGGTGTCAACGTCCAGCGTTCCTGATACTGTTGGATCGTCAGTGCCGTTGACAGTTATAGTGCCGGCGGATCCATCTCCGATAGTTAAATTATTAAAGGTGGTACCAGACGAACCGTTGATTGAGGCAGTGCCGATCATCTGCACAGTGCTGGTGCTGGCCGTAAAGGTACCATTATTAGTCCAGTCGCCATTGACCGTATAGGCACTACCGCCCCCTGAGGCCAACGTCCCGGATATTTTTACTGTATAGGCCACCAGCGTCTCCGCACCGCCGATAGTCAGGGTGTCTCCAGACAGCATCTCAATAGTATCGGTGGCATAAACATTATCGTCATCCACCGTCAGAGTGCTGGCATTGGCCGAGTGCATGATATCTTCATCTTGATCATTGTCATATTGGCCCAGCTGGGTCACCGTTAGAGTCACCCCTGTATCAGCACTGCCAACAGACAACGCATTTTGATCAAGCACCATGCCGGTAATCCCGTCCGTCCCGTCATACTCAGTTACAGCCGTAGATTCATTAGCAGTCGTCGCTCCGTTAATAAAGGCCGTAATAGTCTCACCACCTGATAACGCTGAATCGGTGGTAATGTTCCAGGCACTACCACTAATTGTATAACTTCCGGATTGCAATGTTCCATTAACCGCTATCTTAACAGAACCTGATGAATTTGAACTACCAGCTACATTTATCCCACCAGCTGGGAATGTCCAGGCAGTATTATTATTACAATCAGTATTTGTCCCATCATCTGCATCAATATCTACACCAGGTGTGGCATCAGAATAAGCTACATCAACATAAGATACGACGCTGGTGTTGGTGACATTTAGATCCCAGACAGAAGTAGTAGAACTTCTAAAAATAATGTCGTTACTAGCTGAACCAGTCCAATCAATGTTAGTAAAAGCATAGGTTGACCCAGAATTATATTCTATATGAGCATTGTCATTTACAGTAAATGTTCCTGAGACATCTGCTGAGGCAGCAAAATCTATACCCTTGGTAGTTAAAGTCGCACAACCTGTAACACTCCCGAAGGTATTAGTAACTATTAAATTATTAAAATCATTACCACCTGAGACCATGGTTCCTGATAATGTTTGCTGACCTGTACCTGACAATAAAACCGTGCCAGAGTTATCAGTAAAAGTACCATTATTAGTATAATCCCCATTCAGATCAAGAGTTTGGGCACTTGATGAAGAAAATGTGGTACTAGTATCAATGCTTACATTGCCAGTAACTGTTACCGTGGGATCATTTATATTGAAATTAGACGTGGTGGCCCCTGTTCCATCTTGGGTCAGAGTTAGGTTACCCGAAAAATTAATAGTGCCAGAAGCAGGGGTGATAGTATTAGAGGAGTTATTTCCATACAACTCGACGTTACCGGCATATGTCCTGGCATCAAAAGTCGTGTTGAGAATATTACCCCCCGATGAATCAAATCGTACCAGAGAGCTAAGGGTGCCAGTAGCCGCCGGGCCACTAGAGGTATCAGTAATAATTAGAGTGCCAGCCCCAGAAATAGTACCATCTATAGTCAGGGTGCTGTCACTGGTTAATGTTCGGCCACTTGATAATGAGAGAGTATCACCAGTATCTACATCCAGGGTGCCGGCAATGATTGGATCATCGGTGCCGTTGACAGTTATAGTACCGGCGGATCCATCTCCGATAATTAAATTATTAAAGGTGGTATCAGCCGTGCCATTAATTGCCCCAGTGCCGGTCAAAGTAACTGTGCCGGTTTCAGCTATCAATGTCCCAGCATTAAACCAATCACCTCCGATGGTCATGGCCTCACTATTCATTTCCAGAGATCCTCCAGTATTAATAGTAAAATCATTTTTCACAGGCATTGCCTGGGTCGACGAGGGGTGGAGATTGGGAGATCGACCAGCCGCTATGTCAAAATCATAAAAAGTCCAGGTACCGGTATTTACGTTATAAATATCCGGTGCAGATCCTGAATAGCCAAGCGTAGCCGTACCACCTGTTGTCGTGGTTGAATTAACAGTATAATTACTGTAAAATGCCCAGCCCCGGGTTTGTATCGTGCCGCCGGTCATATTAAATGTGGTCGTCCCCCTGGTTCCATCATTCATACAATTAGCAGTAGTGTTTCGTCCCATTTCAATAATTGAGTTAGTACCGGTTCTATGCGTACCGCCGGCCACTAATATTGTCCCTCCATTAAAGCGGAAATGCGATGCGCCAGCTGTATTACCATCAGTGGTGCCGCCATTAAAATTAGCCGTTCCCCCTACTTGAGTACAAAAGACCCCATCAAAATCTACATTAGCGCTAGTATTAATATTCAGCGTTCCGCCATTGACATCAATATCGCCAGTAAGGTCAAAAGTTGTAGAAATCGTGGCCGTCCCACTATCCATTTCCAGACCACCGGTAACCGTAGTGGTGCCGCCACTAATTGTAAGTGTCCCGCCAGTCATAAATATGGCCTCACCACCACCTTGTACATTGGTGGAAGCTGATATGGTTAATGAGCCGCCTGACGGTAATTTTATTTCATCTGATACAGTGCTAGTGGCCGTATCCAGATAGGCAGTACCCCTAACATCAAAATCCGCTACCCCAGCCAATGTTACCCGGCCATTAGGATCAAAAGTATGGCCAGTGTAGACGAACAATTCTATGCCTGATTCCAAAATTAAAGTGTCGGGAGCCGCATCAGTCGCATCGTATAGCATATCAGTAGCATTTTGGTCATTATCATAGGCATCCATCTCTAATATTTCTATAGATGTGCCCGTCTCTCGCCGGACTAGAACAGTATTCTCATATATTCGTAAATTGTCTCCGGTAACTATGGCCCCACCATCGCTGACAGTTACTGCATTACCCAGTATCGAGCCGCCATCAATAAAAAATGTCAGCTGATCCCCAGAACTAGTGGTCACTCCAGTAATATTAAAGACGCCGCTTGAGTCAGTGGCATCACAATCAGATGATGTACCATTAACCGCTACACAAACGCTGGTGCCAGTGGTAATCGGTGTGCCTTCTGTATCATCAGTGTATGCTTTGCCGGTCAGATCTACTGCGCCAGCACCACAGCCACCACCTTTAGTACATTTAGCTAATACAAAATTGGCATACGATGGCTCATGATTGACGTTCGAACTTAGGGTGGCGGTCAGCGTGTGCGTATGGCCCGATTTCGCATTTCCAGTTCCGGCATTATCAGAATACGTTTGATTTGAGCTGGAAGATCCGGAAGCACCGCTAGTGGTATCACTTTGGCTATGCGTATTTGACCCGCTTGTGGTGCCCTCGCTGGTAGAACCGCGGATAAAATTATTCAGATAAGGACTAGCGTCAGATATTACATCCCAGTCGGTTCCTGGATCAGCATCGAAAAGTCCAATAAATCCGTTGGGTATATCCTGCTGAGCCGTACTTTTGTATATAAGCGTATTCACATAAACCGGCACGGAAGTAGCTGAGGTAGAGTTACCAGCTGATGGTGCCGTATGGATGTGGGTATCATTTGTGTGAGTTTTTACTCCACCAAAAACCTGCGGTATATTATTTTCACCTGTACCAGTACCTAATGATTGCCAAGTGAGGTTATGCGTATGCGTATCACTGCCGCTTTGGGCGTGGGAGCTATTAATTTCAACCAACCGATTTTGGGCATTGCTGCCGGAGTTTGAAAAATGCGTCCAGCTGCCACTGGGAGCAGAGGCAAAAAACCCAAAGGTATTATTCTCTACTTGAGTTGGTATACCCGTATTATGTTTCCATAATACAAACGAATAATTGGCCGGGTCATTGTTAGCGTTGCCGACGGTGGGGTTAGTCAAAGAATGCGTGTGGCCGACCGAAGACACTCCAAAACAAGATCTAGAACATGGTTCCGTGGGACGTTGAGCCGATGCATTACTCATTGTTTGATTAGTAACAGTATGGGTATTGGTAGCGCTGCCGCCAGTGCCACCTTGGGTGGCTGCTCCACGAAGAAACTTACCGTCATAGGTGGTATTAGTAGTCCAGCCGCTAGCCGCCGATCCGCTGGTAGCCAGTATAAACATAAATGTCGGGTCAATGGCCAGCTGCCATTTCCTTAGCTCTTCCCAGTCGCCCACTTTAGCTGGGCCCAGTTCATAGAGCACTGGGCTCTTCTCTGGGGACTTAAATGTATAGCCAACTGTAATAGTATCACCGGCTCCGATAGTTTTTTCCCATTCTATGGATTTAATTATTTCCGTGCCAGTATCATAGGGTACCTCTACTCCACCAAACTCCGGTATCACCTCGAAATCCGCTGGGAATAATTCCACAATCTTGCCATCAAAATCCACGTAAGCCGTCACCTCAAAATTCATCGGCTGATATAATACCGGAAAGACACGGGTTGGTCCCAGACGCTTCAAAGTATACGCTGGGCTTAATTCCGCGACAAAACTATCACTTAGCACACGTAAATTACCTGATACAATTGCTTCCATGTGCAGATCATAGGTGCCTGGAATCGCTACAAGATAAGTGGCCAAATAATCAGGTTTTTCATATAACTGCTTCTGACCGCAGAAGTCAGTCACTTCAATACTGCCGTCAGCTGTAGATTTTATGGATTTTTTCCCATCCGGATCAGTAATAGTCAGGGTAATGTCAGCATCACAAACAATCTGACCGACATCATCTAAGGCGCCAATGGAAAAGGTAGCTTGCTGGCCTGTTTTATATAGGGATTGATCAGGATTTAGGGCTAATACTCCCCAGGTGAAATCATAAATAATTTCTTCTATGCGTCCCTCTTGCTCTATCTCAATTATTACGCTGTATTTACCCGGCTGGGTAAAATTTTTCCTCTGCACCACCAATTCAGCGGTGGTAATATCACCTGCTACCTGCTCAGACACGTCTACATCTGCTTCGCGTACTTCCCCGCTGGGGTTGATAATTTTAATTGATTTAATTTCACGTTTCGTAGGCTCCACCCCGATAAAGTCAAAGAAGGATTCCTCCTTTACCTCAACCTCAATGACCGGCTCATCTTCTATAGTCAAATCGGTTTCTTTAACTATAAAATCCACGCTGTCATTTATTTCCTCAATTACCGGATCTGGCGGCTGCACCTCCAGGGCCAAGGCAATACCATCAAGCAAGGCACGCGTTTCCTGCTCTGACGGCTCGGCTGCATATTCAATACGTACTTTAAATACATCTAACTGCTCTGGATCTTTCAATTCATCTAAAGCATAGGTCCAATATCCCTGATTAGTAATATTGCTGATATGATCAATAAGGCCAAAAGAATCTAATGTTTGCCAGGTAGTACCATTATCTAACGAATAGGAAAAAACTATTACATCAGCGCTATCCACATACCCCTCCGCGGCTAAAGAAATATCAACTCGGGCACCAATAAGAGTGGACTGCGGCGATATGCTCTCAGGCAGGGCGAACCCGCTAGCTACTAACTGGTTGCTGACACCCGGTAACTCACCAACAACCACTTCTTCTTCCTCGGTTGACAGATCAGTAACGGGGATTTTTCTGTATACCGCAGAGTTGTCTTGGTTAAAATCCTCTATTGAAGACGTGGGCAGCAAATCTATTTGAGAGGCAAAATCCGCACCCTCCCAACCTGATAGCTCAGCCGGTTGGATTTGGAAAGATTCAATGGGGCTTACTTCAGCTTGTACTAAGAAAATATAGGCAAAAAAGGTAACTTGAAGCACGGCAAATGAAAAAGCCACCATCAAAGTAGAAAATACAAAAATTGAAAAACGCCGGCTCATAGCATAGAGCTTGATGGAGCGTGGCGTAAAATCAAATTTTATTACGTAGTTCTGCTCTTCAGGTTTTTTGGGCGGTTCTGGATGTGGCTGAGTGTCGGATTTATGATAGAATTTTTTTACTAGCTCACGGTCATAGCGACGATCCTGCCTAGAGCCTATACGAGTCGCTTTTAATTTTCCTGAGCGATCCCAATTGCGCAGAGTGTTTGGATGTACCCCAAGAATCCCACTTACCTGATCAATAGTAAGGAGGTTTGGCAGAGCATCAAAATCAACAATGCTCATCTTGCTTGACGCTCCTGATTTTTGTTTTTTAGAAAGCGAAAACAGCCCCACGGTTATTTTATTATTTTTTCGCTTAAGTTAGGCCTAGCTCCGTCCTAACTTACCAATGAACTTTTTTGAGTATAGCAGATATGGAGAGTTTTGTCCAATTTAAAAACATCCAATCACTAATGACCGGGGTTATAACTATAACTAAATTACCAAAATTGATTGTTACCCTTTATTTATAGGCTTTTACCAGTATCACTTAACAATAAAAAAGGGTAAATATTAATCTTATTATTGGCTAGGCGCAGTAATCTACGTTTATTTCTTAAATCGCAACATTAGTACCTTCCAAAAACTTTCTATCATAATAGCAGCGCTAAATTTCGAGTGACCCGCCCGTCTCTCAACAAATACGATGGGTACTTCCTTAATTCGGAAACCTTTTTTTATAGCTTTGTAGGTTAACTCTATCTGAAAATTGTACCCCCGGGACTCAATATTTTCTAAATCCATATTTTCTAAAACCCGACGGTTAAAACATTTAAATCCCCCCGTCAAATCCCGCACTGCCACACCTAGCAACTTGCGGATAATAATATTAGCCAGCCAACTAATGAAACGGCGTGGCCAACTCCAGTTGGCTATGCCACCACCAACTATATATCTAGAGCCGAGCGTCAGATCGGCCTGCTCCATGCTATCTAAAAATCTTGGTAAATACTTTGGCTGATGAGAAAAATCCGCATCCATTTCAAATATGTACTGATTTTGTGGATCACTTAAGGCTTCTTGGAAGCCAGCCATATACGCCTTACCCAATCCTTCTTTTTTGGGCCTGTGCAGTACACTAATTCGGGAATTTTCGGCAGCTAATTTGTCAGCTATTTGCCCAGTGCCATCCGGAGAATTATCATCAACAATTATTACCTTCAGATCACTAATTCCAATAGAAAAAATCTCCTGTACTATGCCAGCTATATTTTCTTTTTCATTATAGGTGGGGAGGATTATTACTGAATTCATAAAGCATCCAAATTGTAACATGAGCAAAATCCAATGTACATCAAATACTTTTGACTAGACGTGCCTATTTTACTATAATGACACTACTTTATGCCTAATTTACTCAACCAAGAGAACCAAAAAATTCTCCAGAAGGCCAGTAACATTTATCAAGTGGCCGCACCCGCCAAGAAATCCCGTCGGCTAATGTGGTCATCACTGGTGCTTCTTTTAGTTGTGGTAATGATTGGGCTGGGATTTTTTACCAAGGTAATTCTGGCAGTCAACAGCACTAATTCGGAATCAGGTGCTAAGGTTAGTTTTATTGAGCAAATTAAGCATTTAATCTCTAATCCGGATAAAAAATTAGCTGGCGAAAGTAATGACCGGATTAATATATTATTAGTCGGCATTGGCGGGGCGGGACATCCTGGCTCATATTTAGCCGATACTATTATGGTAGTCAGTATCAAACCCTCAACCAATGAGGTGGCCACCATGTCTATCCCTCGTGATTTATACGTAGACATACCAACTTTTGGCTGGAGAAAAATAAATAATTCTATTGCCTTTGGCATGAATGACGACTACCCTGGTGGCGGAGAAGCACTGCTAGCCGAGGTCGTTACCGAAGTTACCGGTGAACCTATACACTATTATGCTCGCATTGATTTTGAAGGATTCAAAAAAGTAATTGACGATTTAAATGGACTTGATATAGATGTAGATAATGCCTTCACCGACTACCAGTACCCTGATTATAACTTCGGGTTTCAAGTAGTTTCATTTAAAGAAGGGATTAATCATATGGATGGAGAGCGTGCCCTGCAATACTCCCGCTCCAGGCACGGCACTAATGGTGAGGGCTCTGACTTTGCACGATCCCAACGCCAACAAAAAGTTCTTTTTGCCTTCAAAGAAAAATTCCTTTCTTTAAATACCTTCCTGAATCCGGCCGGTATTGTATCTGCCTTAGATAACCTAGGCAAGCACAATAAGACAAATATGCAGATATGGGAAATAGTCAAACTAGCAAAAATTGCTGATAATATTAACAAAGATAAAATAATTTCCTTGTCCCTAGATACTAGTGACGAGGGGTTGCTCTACTCTGATACTACAATCGATGGGGCCTACATACTCCTGCCTAATTCAGGTGACTATAGTGCCATTCAATACCGCATGAAAAATGTGTTTAATACTAGCTTCATTGCCCGTGAAAAAGCTAAAATCGAAGTACAGAATGGCACTAACGTTATCGGACTGGCCACCAAAACAGCGAATAAGCTAAAAGGGCTGCAATACAATGTCATACAGATCAGTAACGCGGATACGGAGGAGGCTATTACCACTACCACTATATATGACTTATCGGGCGGTACCAAGCCATATACCTTAGTAAGCCTAAAAAATATTCTTGATGCCAATATCGCTCCAGCTAAATCGGTGGGTATGACTAATTCGAATAGTCCCCGTACTACTAGTGCCACCAATGTCGATATACTCATTATCATCGGCCAAGACCAAATATCGACGGCTCAAATATCCAGGCATACTGATTAATGGTATTAATAGAAAATTAATATGTCCAAGTCTCATAAGCTACCTAAGGTAGTACTAGTCGGCCGCATCAATGCTGGTAAATCCACTCTCTTCAATACTCTGACAGAGACAGCCAAAGCGATAGTCTCCCCTACTCCCGGCACTACCCGGGATTTAAATTATTCCGATATTTCTTGGCGGAATAAATCTTTTACTTTGGTGGATACTGGCGGGCTGGATGCTGCCCAGCTGGGACAGATAGAACTCTACGTACAGAAAAAAGCGTTCCAAGCCATAGACCAGGCCTATCTAGTTATTTATATAATGGATGGCCGCCTCGAACTGACGTTAGAAGATCGAAAAATCGCCAGAACTCTTATTAAAAATAGAAAAAAGACCTTACTAGTAATAAATAAAGTGGACAGCCAAAAAATTCACGACAATGTTTCACCCGACTTCCATAAATTAGGATTAGGCGAGCCGTGGCATGTCTCAGCCATATCCGGCCGCGGTACTGGTGATATGCTGGATCATTTAGTGACCCTACTGCCAACCAGAAAAATAGTGGAGCAATCATACGATCTGAAGCTGTCTATTATCGGAAAAACCAACGTCGGAAAATCTTCCATATTAAATGCCATTCTAGGAGAAGAAAGAGTCATCGTCACGCCATATCCTCATACTACTAGGGAACCTTATGACACTCGAGTACATTTTCAGGGAAAAGATATCTTACTAGTGGACACGGCGGGCATGCGTAAAAAAAGAAAATTGCATTACTATATAGAAAAAATGAGCGTCAGCAAAACATTGCAGACAATCAAACGCTCCGACGTATCACTGATTGTTACCGAGGTCAGCTCCCCCTTGTCCAGCCAAGATCAGGTGGTAGCCCAACTGGCCCTGGACCAGAAAAACAGCGTGATCATAGTGGCTAATAAATGGGACCTCATCGAAGACAAAAGTCCCCAAACTTTAAAAAAATTCCTCAAACAATACCGCCGCTACTTTACGGGACTAGACTGGGTACCCATTGTATTCGTTTCCGCTAAGAAAAAAATAAGGATGTCTAACCTATTAAAAATGGCTCTGGAAATATATCGAGCCCGCCAACGCCACCTGACAGACATCGAGCTAAGCAGTATACTGAGATCAGTACCGTCCAAAAAAGCTAAACCGTCTAAAGGTAAAAAATCTGCTATCATATACCAGCTAGAGCAGACAACAGATAATCCGCCATCCTTCTCACTGAGAGTCAACCATACCGACAGAATCCATCAATCATACCTCAACCAGCTTGAAAAAAAAATACGCTCCAGATTCGGCTTCTCCGGTACACCCATCAATATATCTCTACAAAAAAAGGAGTGAAATATGAAATTAATAATTGGCCTAGGTAATCCCGGTAAAGAGTATATAGACAGCAGGCATAATCTTGGCTGGAAAATACTGGATGCCCTAGTAGATGAGCCGTTACAATTAAACAAAAAATTCAGCTCCGAGATATTGAAAACCTCTCTGGCAGAGCAGCCAGTATTAGTAGCCAAACCCCAAACTTACATGAATAATTCCGGTAGTGCGGTAGTGAAAATTTCCCAATACTATAAAATACCAACTGAGGATATATGGATAGTACACGATGACATTGATTTAGCTTTCGGCAAGCTTAGAGTCGGCCAAGGCCGCTCATCAGCCGGACATCGCGGCGTCGAATCAATTATCCAGTCGTTGGGAACTAAAGATTTTGTTCGATTTCGAATTGGCCTCAGGCCAGCAGAAAAAAAAATTAACACCGATCGCTATGTCATGGAAAAATTTAGTCAAGACGAGCAGCTAGCCCTGCCAGACATAATCGACAGGATAAAACAGGCTATACAATATTCCTTAAATAATCCCCTCTCTGAGGTAGCAGGTAAATTTAATTAACCCCATGGATACCAAGGCAAAACTACAGATTGACCGCATCCTAAACATGGTGGCTGAAAAACAGGCCTCCGATCTTCACTTATCCGTGGGCAGTGTTCCGACTCTACGTATTCATAATCAACTTCTACCATTGGAGCAAGAGGAGTCAGTAACAAAAGAATTCATGGACTCGTTTGTCGAAACAATACTAGATTCTGATCAAAAAAAAATACTAACTGAAAAAAAAGAGCTGGTGATTGCCTATCAGCTAAATCGACAAATCCGTTTTCGGATTAATATTTTTTTCCAAAAAGGTGTCTTGGCCGCTTATCTCCGATTGATCGGCAGCGCCATCATCCCCTTGCCCAAACTTGGCTTACCGATTAGCTTAGAACAAATCGCGGAAAAAAATAAAGGCCTAATAATTATTAGTGGTTCTTTTGGCTCCGGCAAGACCACCACCTCCGCTTCTATCATTGATCATATTAATCACACGAGATCATCATATATTCTGACTATAGAAAAACCGATTGAGTACATATTTAGCAATCATAAAAGTATCATCGAACAGCGTGAAGTGGGACGAGACGCCATATCATTTGAGCAAGCACTCAGCTCGATAACGCAAGAAGACGTAGACATACTGTATATCTCGGAACTTTCATCAAAAAAAATTATTAATTCAGTTATAAATATAGCTACTTCCGGACGTTTGGTAATAGCTAACGTAGAAGCCGATACCACGGTCAAGACGCTTGAATTTATCATCGATAGTTTTCCGAGTAATGAGCAGCAACGCGTACGGGCACAGCTATCTACAAATCTGGCAGGTATTGTTTGCCAAAGGCTAGTCCCGCGTGTCGGAGGTGGCCAGGTAGCCATAGCTGAAATAATGACCGCTACGCCTCCTATCCAATCCATTATCAAAGAAGGGTCTCTTTATCAAATTAGTAATGTAATCCAAACGTCGCGTGAAGAAGGGATGGTGTCGCTAGATTGGTCACTGGCCGAACTAGTAAAAACCAATGAGATAAATCTAGAATCCGCCTTAGACAACGCCAGTGACCAGCAACAGCTTCGCTATATGCTCCGGGCGTAATTTTTTTTAATCATGCCAATCTTTAAACGAAAAAAAACGAGTATTTTGGGCATAGAGCTGGGCTCCTCCGCCATAAAAGTAGTAGAACTCGAAAAAACCAACCAGCATTTCCAACTGGTTACTTATGGAATAGCTAAACACGATCGAGCAGTTATCGAAAGTAGTGCGCAGCTAAACAAGCAGCACCGCATAGATTCCTTACGCCGTATTTTGAACGAAGCACGAGTCACTACCCACAAAGTAGTGGCCGCCCTACCGGCTATAAACGTCTTTCACACCACTATTGAACTGCCTTTGATGCCAGACAAGGACATGGATTCAGCCATCCATTGGGAAGTCAAGCGCCTAATCCCTTTGCCGGTCGACAAAATGTCGATTGATTGGCATATAATTCCCACGAATAATCAAACAGAAAAAAAATCAATGAGGGTAATAATCACGGCCGCCCCCAAAGAAATTATCAATCACTACATGGAAATATTTAAACAAGCCAACCTCCAATTAGTCGGGCTGGAAACAGAAATTAATGCTATGCGCCGCTCACTCATTAGCGAACAACCTGGTAATTATCTGGTGATAGATTTCGGAGCGACTAATACTAATATAGTGATATTCGCTGACCAGGTGCCTATGATGGTTCGTAACGTAGAGATTGGGGGAGAAACAATAACTATGAATATAGTAAATGCTATGCAAGTAACCACCGATAGAGCCGAACAATTTCGTAACAGTTTGGGAATTCCAACTAAAGATGATGCTCCCCACCCAGCTGCCAGAGCCATCCAGTTTGTCATTGACAGTATGATCATTAAAGAGCTGGAACGCTTCATCCAAACCTTTAAAAACACAGAGCATAAAAATATTGACCAGGTGATTATTACCGGCGGCTGCGCCCACCTCAAAAACCTGCCCGAACATCTAGAAAAAATTCTGAAAATAAATGTATCCATTGGCAACCCCTGGCAAAAAATTCAATATGCCCAAGATTTGGAACCAGATCTAGCTGCTATTGGATCGGAGATGGCGGTAGTAATCGGACTAGCCTTGAAACAAAAATAAAAAAACCCTAGAGTATAAGGACCTAGGGTGATAAAAAAAATCGTTATCTAACCTACTGCCTCCAAGCGTAAGGATTCACGGAAAAAACCATAAAACCTTAACTTCTGGTTAATAGCAAGACTTAGGAGGGGTAGCCTTACATTCACCGCTTGTAGGCAGTAGGCTAAATACTACTTAGCAGTTCTTTAAGTTTTCCACTTGATTTCTCAAAAAACAACTGTAATAATACATACTAGCAGAGCCAAAATGTTCTGTCAAGCCCCACCACCCTTGGGGCAGATTTTCGGTCAAATATACGACTATTTATGGGCTTTTTGGTATTTTAACAAGTAAAACATGTGCCGGAAAAAGACACTGATCTTGGAATAGAAACAGAAATATTCATGGATCTCTCCCCAAAACTAAAAAAGGGGGGTGATCTCATTATATCTGGTCTTCCAAATACAACTACCCAATCATATTTCATTACACTAAATCCCTCAACTAGGAACAGTGTAATTTTTTGGTTGCTAGAGCCTGGTGAAATATCCAACGCCAAACGACTGCTAAAATATTGGCATACTATATTCAAAATTAAAAGGGACGTTTGGATTTTAAATACGATCAACCCATTTAGAGCATCACTGCTACTCTCCAGCCGCCCACAAATTATCTTGGCTGATATTTCTACCTTAAAAGACAAGTTACCATCTATTAACAATGGTCAGGAGCACCAACTAGCCATTCAAGTGGGCCAACAACTCAGCCCCGCAAAATTATCACAACAACTTGTCAGCTTTGATTACGATTTCTCTACTCATGCTAGTGAAACCGGATATTTTGCCCGCCGGGGAGGGGTGATGGACATATTTCCTGTTAACGTGGATAGTCCCCTCCGCCTTGATTGGCAAGACAACTCCATCAACAAAATTCAAACATTTAATCCGGTTAACAAACGGGTGCAGGAAGACTTGGGCCAAATTACAATTATTGCCAAACGGTTTAACGCACGAAATGGCCAAGTGCCATTCAGCAGCTATTTTGATGCGGTCAATGACCCCATCATAATCCACCAAGACATCAATGAATCCTCCTCAATTCCTTTGGGTTGGTCACAATTTGACAAAAAACTTGCTAAGCATCAAAGGATAATATTCAGAAATTTTGACCAATCAGTAAACAATCTTTCATTTGAACCCTCGCCTCTCTTTCATCGAGATTATGACAAACTGGCCAGGGAATTGAAAGATTATACCAAACGAGGGTGGCAGATAAAATTAGTCACCCAAAAGAAAAAAGAGATCCAAGATTTAATTACCTCCAAGGAAATACCGGATACGTCAATTATATATTGGCCGTACGAAAATTCATTAAGCGGATTCAAAAATAAAAAAGGAAAAATTTTAATACTATCAGACCATGATATATTTGGTGAAAACCAAGACATGCAATCGCCACGCAAACGAGTAGACCAGGCCTTCATTATGGAGCTGAAGCCGGGAGACTATGTTGTTCATTTAGATCATGGCATTGGTAAATTTACCACCATGGCAAAAAATGTAGTCGAGTCTATTACTAAAGAATATTTCATCCTGGAATACGCAGAAAAAGATCGTCTCTATGTGCCAGTCGAGACGGCAGATAAATTATCTAAATACATTGGTTTGTCCCATCCCAAGCTCCATCGGCTGTCTGGAGGCCAATGGTACCAGCTAACTAGAAAAGTAAAGCAAGAGGCAAAAGTGCTGGCCCAGGAGCTTTTGAGAGTGTATGCCAAACGAGAAATGACTAAAATCAAAGCGTTTGGTAAAGAAACAGCTGAAGAAATTGCCTTAGCTAATTCTTTCCCGTACCAAGAAACAGCTGACCAGGCTAGAGCTATCGCCGACGTCAAATCAGATCTAGAACAGGAAACACCGATGGACAGGCTAATATGCGGTGATGTTGGATTTGGTAAAACTGAAGTAGCAGTCCGGGCTGCCCTAAAAGCAGTTATGAACAAGACTCAGGTGGCACTTCTATCACCGACCACCATCCTGACTCAGCAGCACTTTGATACATTTCAAGAAAGATTAAAAAATCTTAATGTACAAGTGGGCATCCTCTCCAGATTCGAATCAGATAAAGAGCAAAAAGATACCATAGTCAAACTCAAAAGTGGACTATGTGATATTGTCATTGGCACTCACCGCCTGCTTTCACCTGACGTTAATTTCAAACGCCTCGGCCTGATCATAATTGATGAGGAACAAAGATTTGGCGTCAAGGCCAAAGAAAAGCTTAAATCACTGCGTACGCAATCCCACGTACTTACTCTGACTGCTACACCGATCCCACGTACTTTGAATATTGCTCTGTCCGGAGTGAGAAATGTCAGTATCATCGAGACTCCGCCAGAAGGCCGCCTGCCTATCGAAACGCACATCGAGCCCTATTCTGAAGAAACAGTACAAAAAGAAATTAAACGTGAATTAAAAAGAAACGGCCAAGTTTATTACTTGCACAATAAAGTAGAAACCATAGCTTTTGCCGCTAAAGAATTACAAAAATTAGTTCCCCAGGCCAAATTCGGGATTGCTCATGGCCGCCTGCCAGAAAAAGATTTAGCCAAGGCGATGCGTGATTTTGATACTAAAAAAACTAATATTCTAGTTTGCTCAACTATTATAGAAAATGGCTTAGACTTACCTAATGTCAATACTCTCATAGTGGATAATGCTACCAACTTCGGACTAGCTCAGCTATATCAATTGCGCGGACGCATTGGCCGTGGTAATCGCCAAGCTTACGCATATTTTTTCTATCACCGTAAAAAATTAAAAGACAATGCTAAAAAAAGACTTCATGCCCTGCTAGAGGCAAAAAAACTAGGCAGCGGATTTCAACTAGCTTTACGTGATCTAGAAATCCGTGGAGCGGGAAACATACTAGGTAAAGAGCAGCATGGCCAAGTGTCAGCCATTGGCCTCTCTCTCTATACCAGGCTACTGTCTCAGGCTATCGAAGAGCTGAAATTAGGTAAAATTCAAGAACCAATACGTGATATTTTAATAGATATACCTATCGAGTCGTATATTCCCAAAGAATTTTTGCCAGAGGAGGAAAGATTACTACTTTACCAAAAAATGGCCGGCATCATGAACTTAGACGAGCTGCTTGAATTAAAAGATACTATGATACGTTCTCGTACCAGAGAAGAGCAAAAAAACTTCCCCGGGCAGTTATTAAATTTATTTGCCATTTTAGAAATAAGAATTATAGCCCAGAAAACTGATATTTCTCATGTAGACACCACCCTGATAACTGATGATCAAGGATTAAAAAAACGGCGCCTACTCATCAAATTTTTATTCCCTCTCCAGCCAGCCCAATTAGCCCGCTTACTCCAAAAAAATCCTGCTTGGGCATTCACTGATGACTCTATAAAAATTGACTTGGATAAACTTGGAGATAACTGGCTCGAGGAGATAAAAAAGGTAATTAGATTATTCAAACGCCAGGATTAAAAAAAACGCTTCGTTAAATATCGAAGCGTTTCAAACAGATGTTCGCCAACGGCCAAAAATAAATAATAAGCCTAATACTATCAGCCAGGGTGAACACGCTATCAGTATGGCTAACTGGCAAACGAACATCAGCAGAACAGCAACTACTATCAATAAAAATAGTAAAAATTGCAAGGGCACCTCCTAGTTAACCCAGTTAAAAAAGTTCAATCGTTCTCTATCATACCAGCTCATTAACGACTGTCAAGAAACAGTTGATTAATATGCGGTCTGTGTTATGCTAGCTATAGACTTTCCCCCCAAAAGCAGAGGTCTTTTTTTATATGAAAAATATATGGATAATAAAGATAATAAATACTGGATAGCCTTTTCAAGGATAGAAGGTATTGGTCCTAGAAAATTAAAATATATCTACAACTACTTTTCGGACATGCAATCCGCCTGGGAAGCCGATAGCTACGAATTAAAAAAAACTGGGCTGGGCTTAAATGATATTGAAAAAATCATAACCGGTCGGACAACCATTAAACCCGCCCTGGAACTAGAAAAATCATTACAGCATGATATAAATACTATAACTATTAAAGATGAGTCATACCCATCACTCCTTAAAGAAATTTATGATCCCCCTCCCCTCCTATATATAAAAGGCTCCGTGCCGTCGGATGAGGATGTGACATTAGCTGTAGTGGGTACTAGAAAAACTACTCAATATGGCAGGCAAATCACCCCAGAACTAGTCAGCCAATTTAGCCAGGCCGGACTAACTATCATATCTGGCTTAGCCCTGGGCATTGACGCATTGGCTCACCAATCAGCTATTAAATCAGGAGGTAAGACTATTGCCGTCTTAGCTTGTGGATTAGATATAATATATCCAGTGACTAATGACTATATTGGTAAATCAATCATAAATACGGGCGGCTCCCTAATATCTGAATACCCACCTGGCACTCTACCTCTCAAACAGCACTTTCCCGTGAGAAATCGTATAATCTCAGGTTTGTCACAGGGCGTGGTTATAATTGAGGGCAATGAGGACTCAGGGTCTCTCATTACGGCCAGATGCGCCCTAGAACAGAATCGTGATGTTTTTGCGGTGCCGGGCAACATTACCAGTGTTACCTCCCGAGGTCCCCATAAGCTTTTAAAGTTGGGGGCCAAACTGATAACTTCCGCTAATGATGTGCTGATCGAGCTGAATATTGACCAAATAAAAAAAATATCCCAGAATAAAAAAATTATTCATCAATCAAAGGAAGAAAAAAAATTATTATCAATTTTGTCCTCTGATCCCCTCCATATTGACGAATTAACTCAAAAGAGTAAACTGAACATCAGTATTATTAATTCAACATTAACTAAGATGGAAATGAGAGGATTAGTGCGCAATTTAGGCGGTATGTACTACATTCTCACCCGTTAACATAAAATAAAAAAGGTTGCCTACATCATGAAAAAAAGTCTAATCATTGTTGAATCTCCTACCAAAGCAAAGACGGTGGCAAAATTCTTGGGAGACAAATCATCCTACATAGTGAAAGCTAGCGTAGGGCATATTCGTGATCTACCAAAAAACAACAAAAAAGCTATAGATATAGAAGGAGGCTTCGTCCCTCATTATGAGATACCTCCCAATAAACAAGAAATAGTAGATGAATTAAAAATTTTGGCCAAAGAATCAGATGAAGTGCTACTGGCCACTGATCCCGATCGGGAAGGCGAAGCCATTGCCTGGCATATTTCCGAACTGCTGCAGCATGATGGACTATCGAAAAAACCGAAAAGAATAGTTTTTCATGAAATTACCAAATCAGCAATAGACGAAGCGATAAAGAATCCCCGTGACATAGACCAAAACCTGCGCATTGCCCAAGAAGCCAGGAGGGTTCTGGACAGATTAGTCGGTTATGATTTGAGCGGTTTAATTTGGAAAAAAGTACGCTATGGATTATCAGCCGGACGTGTCCAGTCCCCAGCTTTGAGAATAATAGTGGAACGAGAGAGAGAAATACAAAAATTCAATCCTGAAACTTTTTGGGTGATAACTGCTGACCTCAAAACAAAAAACAATGATCACTTTACTCTAACCTGCTCCGAAGAACCTCGTGATAAAAAAACTGTAGATGATATATTAGGGCAAGGCAAGAAGGGCCAATGGAAAATAGTAGACCTGAAAGCTACCGAGGTCAAAAGAGCACCACGGGCTCCATTTACCACTTCCACTATACAGCAAACTGCCAGTTCTAGATTTGGGTTTACTCCTTCACGTACCATGCGCACCGCCCAAAAGCTCTATGAAGCAGGCCATATTACGTATATGCGTACTGACAGCACTAATCTGAGCCAGGAAGCGCTAGCGCATATTAAAGATACCATATCAAAAGAATTTGGATCTAAATTAATACAGGCCAGATTTTATAAAACTAAAAGCAAAAATGCCCAAGAAGCTCATGAAGCAATTCGCCCATCTGTTTTTTCCAAAAAGTCTGCAGGCACTACGGAGGATCAAAAAAAACTTTATACCCTTATCTGGCAGCGAACGCTAGCCTCACAAATGACTGATGCTAAAATATTAAGGACAAAAATTACTGCCAATATAACTAAAGGTACTATTCCCAATTTCACAGTGAATGGCTCTCATATAATTGATCAGGGATGGTTACTAGCTGATCCTACCGCCAAGAATGAGGAGGTCGATCTGCCAAAAGTTACTAGCCAGGATCCCCTGGATTTAGAAAAAATTAGCTCCCTGGAAAAAGAGACTCAACCACCCCCACGCTATACCGAAGCGGGGCTAGTCAAAGAACTTGAAAAAAGAGGGATCGGCCGACCCAGTACCTATGCTTCCATCATTAAAACCATTGAGGTTCGTGGTTATGTAGAAAAAGAAGGACGAGCCCTCCGGCCTACCGACACTGGTGAGGTGGTAAGTAAATTTCTGGAAGATAACTTTGCCAAATATATCAGCGACTCATTTACCGCTGAATTAGAAGATCAGTTAGACGAAATTGCCAGCGGCAAAAGGGAATACAAAAAAACTCTCGAAGATTTTTACACACCGTTCAGCAAGGACATAAAATCCAAAGAAAAAATTAAAAAAATCACCAACCTTGGTGATGCCGATGAAAAAATAAAGTGCCCCGTCTGCGGTAAAAAAATGATTATTAAACTGGGCCGGAGCGGCAAATTCCTTAGTTGCTCAACATTTCCAGATTGTACCGGCGCCAGAACCATAGATGGCAAGGAACTAGCCGGTCCCAAAGAGATTGGGGAAAAATGTCCTGATTGCAAGGACGGGCAACAAGTAGAGAGGGAGGGCCGCTTTGGCAAATTTATATCCTGCAGCAACTACCCAAAATGTAAATTTATTAAGAACAGCGAGAACAATCAGAATTCGTCTGGCGTAGCCTGCCCTGTCTGTAAAAATGGTGAGATGGTTGAGCGGCGCGGACGCTTTGGAATTTTTTACAGTTGCTCCAACTATCCTAAATGCAAAAATGCCATGAAGGCCAAGCCAACTGGCCGAAATTGTGATTACCAAAGAGAGAGCGGCAAGTGTGGTGCTCTGATGATGGCCGGCACCAAAACCATACCCGAACGCTGCAGTGATAAAACCTGCCCCAACCATAATCCCCATAAACTAGATAAAGAATAATGGATGAATCCAACGTAAAATGTGATAAATGCGGCCAGGACATGGCCATCAAAGAAGGACGTTTTGGCAAATTTCTGGCCTGCACCGGCTATCCTGATTGTCGTAATACCAAGCAGGTCAACGAGACAGGTGGACCGGATATGCCGGCCACCACCAAAGAAAAGTGTCCTGAGTGCGGCCAACCACTCCAAGCCAAAAGAGGCCGCTTTGGCCCATTCTTCGGCTGCACCGGCTATCCTGATTGTCGGTATATAAAAAATATTGAGATTAAAACTGGGGCAACTTGTACCCAATGCCATCAAGGTGACATCGTAGAAAAGCACAGCCGCGCGGGGAAAATTTTTTACTCCTGCAATAAATATCCTCAATGTAAATTCGCTCTGTGGTCCAAGCCAACTGGAGATAAGTGCCCGAACTGCCAGAACCTTCTTGTGCACGGTAGCGTCCCAGGGACTATTAAATGCTCCAGTAAGAAGTGCCAATTTCAGAAAACATTAGAGAAATAAATATAAAATTTATCTCTAAAAAAATATATGGGAGAAGTCACCAGCTCAGAACAAAAAAAAAGTTCCATTAGAGATTGGATAATACATGCGAAGGTGATGTACTCACTGATATTCCTTTCTGGCGCTGCGGCGCTTATCTACGAGCTGATATGGTTTCGAATGCTTAATATAATTTTTGGAGTAAGTGGCTTCGCTGTTGCAACTGTTGTCTCCGTCTTTCTACTTGGTATCGGCATTGGTAGTATTATCTTCGGGAAACTGGCTGAAAAAACAAAAAACACTTTGAAGATGTATGCCTATATAGAATTAGGCATTGCGGTTTTTTCTATTCTGTCATTCATTATAATTCAGTATACCAGTATTTTTGATTTGATATTTTTTTACAGCTACAATAATCTCAATCTGTACTTGCTGTCTGCGGTACGGTTTTTGATCACAGTAATTATTCTCATCATCCCCTCCATCGGTATTGGTGGCACCATCCCGCTGGTAGCAAAATATCTTTTAAAAAGCAACCAAAAACTAGGGTCGCAGTTCAGTTCTATTTACCTCATCAATACGCTGGGAGCGTTCGTCGGCACGATGATGACCGGATTTGTATTAGTGCAATACTTAGGGGTAACTAAAACATTTTTTGTGGCGGCTCTCACTAATGTAATAATTTTTCTTATTATTATAATATTTGCGAAAAGAAAAGTAAATGACCAAATATTAATTTACAACGTTAATAACTCAAAGCGAGACGATGAGGGAGCGAATAAAATGCGAATCATGCTACCCATATTATTCCTGACTGGATTCATTACCTTGGGGTACGAACTACTTTGGGTGCGTGTCTTAACCAACTTTGGTTCAGCAACGACCTTCTCTTTCACTTTAATCCTTGGTGGCTTCCTAATCGGTTTTACATCAGGTGGACTCTTTATTGCTCAATTTATTGATAAAATAAAAAAATTACTACGCCACTTCGCCCTGTATTCAATATCAATCGCGATAGTTGGAGGACTGATACTGTATATACTAAGTAGACTGCATTTCTTTTATTCAAATGTAACGGGGACATACCAGCAATTAATAACTGAATCGTGGCTCGGCTTCATCTTTTCGGTAATTATATCAATATTTATGGGAATACTCTTCCCGCTTGGTGTGCGGTTGTATGTCGGAAACAAAAACGAAATCGGTAAAAAAATTGGGGTGGCATATTTTATCAACACCCTGGGCGCCGTATTTGGCAGTTTAGCTACTGGTTTTTTCCTTATTCCGCTGCTGGGCATCAAAGTAACAGCAACAATCCTAATATCACTCAACTTAATGATTGCCGCTTTCCTGATTATTAAAAAAATACAAAAGAGATTAGTGCCGGCGGCGGCGCTCATTATCTCGGTAATCTTGTTAGTATTCCTAATCAATGCTAGCAGCAATACATACCATCGCATCGCTGACGACCAACAGGAACTCTATTATGCTGAGGGCGTGTCAGCTACGGTAACGGTACAGAGCGTCGGAGAGGGTGAATCAGCATACAAAATTTTATACGTCGACAGTCAAGGAGTAGCCAGCACTCATCCAACAGGCATTATAGACGCTAAAATGCTAGCCCACCTTCCTCTCTTCCTAGCTAGTGAAGCAAGTAACGCCGTTACCGTTGGCTACGGATCCGGTGGGACAAGCTACAGTATGCTACTGCACGAGGTTGAGGTGGTGGCACTAGAAATTGAAGAGAGAGTAATCGACGCGAGTAGAGAATTTATAGAACTAAACCACTATGCTGAAACAAACCCTTCGTTAAGCATTATTATTGATGACGCTCGAAACTACCTAAACAACGTTGACCGGCAATTCGATATTATCGTCACTGACGTAACCAATCTCAAATACAAAAGTAACCCCAACCTATACACGACGGATTACTTTGAAATTATGAGAAATAAACTGACTAATAAAGGTATAGCAGCAGCGTGGGTACCGCTAGGTGGGCTATCATTCAACGACTTGCAAATTCTGACGGCAAGTTTTCAATCAGTATACCCCCATACCACTATTTGGTTTTTCAACCGAGAACCAACGGGGTTTTTAATTCTCATAGGTACGCCAGATAAACTACACATTAATATCGATGAACTGGCATCTAAAATGACTGAACCGGTGGCCGAGGACCTCCGTACCATTGGCATCAACAATGAATTTGAGTTGGCTGCCACCCTCTTGCTCGGTGAACGCGACGTGGCAAAGCTGGTGCAGGATGTCCAGCTGCATACTGATGACCGCCCCATTTTAGAATTTTCTGACTTAGAATACTATACTATTTTTAATCCCTTTGATAACCTAGAACAACTATTAATATATCAAACTGAATTATATAATACATATTTCACATTTAGTGAGGAGCAAGAAACCCAACTACTAGAAAACTTTGGTCTTGGCAGAGTACTTCTACAGCATTATATCGAAGAGCGATAATAAATACTTAGTAAATTAATTTAAAAAAATCTCTGACACATTGGACTTGTGCCAGGGAGTATCATGTGTTGATAGAACCAACTAGATGTGAACTAGCGATCAGGCAAAGGGATTCGGATATTGCTGTTCACGTAAAATCGAAGAATTTTTTAAATAACTTGACTAAACAATAACAGGACGGTTAACCTTCATCAATAATATTTTAATCTGTATAAAAAAAGATCCGGATACACACTTAGTGTGTATCCGGATTAAAGTACTAAATCATATCCGATCAGTTCAGGCGTTGAAATTAAAGTTGAACGGATTCGGATAGTCATGCTGGCCGGTCACTGCTATTAAAGGTGAACTGGAACCGCCATGTAAACATCCGCCGTTTAAAAAATCGATAGTCGGCGGATGGGAAAAATAGATACCGCCGAATGCGTAGAGTTCGTTCAGACCATTCTTGCTCCTGATGGTAGGAGAACGGCCTTCAGAATATGCTTCGACAAATTGGTGCTGAGTCACGTTGAAACCGGCGTTAACTTGCCACACTCCACTGTCTTCGGCTAAACGAGAATTCTCTAAAAAACTGGCTACGTTTGATGAATTCATACCGATGTTGATCTGCTGAAATTCAGCGATCGGCACCTTATCGGTCTGCATTGTCAGCTTCTCTGTCTTCAAATATGCGGTGACTGCGTCGGCGATCATAGTGTGTGCCGTCGCGGTCATAGAGGCGTTTTGGTTGGCCAGTCGAGTAATCAATACGTTACAATTATTGATGTTTGGACTAGCGCGATCCTGCGCGCCGGAATTGGTAGTGTACGTTGTACCATTGCTATTAAGCGAAGTTTCGTCCTGTCCTGCGACCTTGGTAACGTCCGAGAATGGCGCTGACCTCCGTACTTCTGTCTGGCTATAGACCAGGACTTCTTTCGCTGTTTCCGCGTTTATCTTGCCGGCAGCCGACTTCATCTTCATCGGTGTACCGACTGTTGCCCAGGTATTCATCGAGCTTACTGCTGTCGCGTCGTTAACCAGCTTGGTCACTACGGCGCAACTTACTTTCGCCACGGCTACGTCATTGATCTGAGACGTTGGCGGCGATAAATCAGCCAAATTGACATCCGTGTTTGCCATCACTCCACTGAATACAAAAACGCTCAGTGTCGCTAGCATAACGGATAGAAGAATGAATTTCTTCTGTTTCATTTGATTCTCCTATGCATAATGAGAATTTAGCCATACTTCCTGTACGGCGGTTTGGGTACTACCATCTGCTAGCTACAGACCTTTAGGCATATATACATGCCTGACATCATCCCTCCAATCCAAGGTATTTTATATGCAGGGTTATAGTAATTTTTTATTTTTTTGTTAAGGTTCTATATTTCTAAAGAGTTTATTCTAGTATAGCACAAAAGTCAATAGTTGCTCAATTATTAATTTTATCCTATACTAAATTACAACCATTTTTACACAAATTATGCCAAAAATATTAGTAACCGGTGCGACCGGACAAATTGGTTCAGAGCTTACCCTAGCCCTACGTGAGAAATATGGCGGTGATAACGTGGTAGCTCTGGGTCATAAAAAAGAACCAACTAAAGAACTCAAAGACTCAGGGCCATTTGAAAAAGGTGATGCCACTGACAAAAACTTTTTAGAAAGCCTCATTGATCAATACCAGATTGATACTATTTATCACCTGGTAGGCATTCTCTCTGCGGCCGGCGAAGAAAATCCTGACAATGCCTGGCTGGTAAATGTTAACAGTTTGAAACACGTACTTGATCTAGCTAAGGAAAAAGGCCTCAAGCAAGTATTCTGGCCTAGCTCGATAGCCGCCTTTGGTTTAGGCTCCCCGCGTGACAACACGCCCCAAGCCACCATCATGGATCCCAATACTATCTATGGCATTACCAAAATATCCGGTGAGCTACTGTGTAATTATTATTATAATAAATATAGGCTTGATGTCCGCAGTTTGCGTTACCCAGGATTGATCAGCTACGTAACTCCCCCGGGCGGTGGTACCACTGACTATGCCATAGATATCTTTTACCAAGCACTGGAGCACAAAACCTATACCTCCTTCCTGAGAGAGGACACGATGTTGCCCATGATGTATATGCCTGATGCCATCAAAGGCACGATTGATCTCATGGAAACCCCCAATTCTAAAATTCGGACTCGGCTTTCCTATAATTTCACCGCACTTAGCTTCACACCCAAAGAGATTGCTGATGAAATAAAAAAACATATTCCTGATTTCGTTTGCCAATTTGTGCCTGACCGCCGACAGAACATTGCTGACACCTGGCCACGCACCATTGATGACACGCCAGCCAGGCGCGATTGGGGCTGGCAACATGAATATGATCTAGCCAAGATGACTGAAGACATGCTGAAACATCTCCGGGCTAAACTAAAAATTAAATAAAAAAACACCGGTTAGGTTAGTAGCCGGTGTTTCATTTTACTCCTTGGACTAGGACAGTGAACGTGCGGTCACGATCATGATCTAGCTCGACCAACATTATTTCTTGCCAACGGCCTTTGACCAGTAAACATTTTTCCACAATCATGGTCACTGACGTTTTCAGCAACATCGCTTGAGCATGTGAGTGCCCATTGATGCATTCATTGATCACCCCACAGGAATCTGGTTCACACAAATGTGTGTCTCTCTTCCCTTGCGGATTGTTTTGGTCACGGATATCGTTGTGACCGTACAAATCTACACCAGGGGGTGCGAACTCGTCTAGCACGCGGGAAAGATCTGATTTGTAGCCAAGTAAATTATTTGGTCCAATGAGATTTTTCTCATCTTCGTTGACCCAAATACTGGCTGTCGTATGTTGTGACACAATTGTCACTGATCCTTCCTGAATACCGGATTCAGCAATCACCTCCTTTACCTTATCGGTAATAGGGATGAAATGATGTCGGTGTTTTGTTTTTAGAGTAAAAGTATGGGAATGAGCAGAATACCCTCTCGCGGCTTTAAGCTTGGTTAGTAATACAACCAGCAAAACTGCAAACATGGCAATTACAACAACATATACATTTACCATGATTTATCCTTTGTCTGATTGTATTTACACCATATCTAAAAGTACTTTAAATATAATAGCAGGTTGGGAAATAAAAGACAAGAGTTTATCTCAGGATTGTTGAAAAAGAAGTGGCATGGCTCATCGAATAGCCCAAATAAAATCTATTCTTCCGAAATTTGCCCAGCTAATATATTGAGTCTCTCCAAGACTTGGGCATCATTTGGCACAATTTCTAGCAGTTTTTCCAGCTCTACAATAGCCAACTCTACATCACCTTGATCCTCGAAAATGATGGAACGCTGCCAATAAACACTAGTATATTCAGGAACTGCATCAAGCACTTGCTGATAAAAACTTAAGGATTTATCCAAATCATCTAAGTCATAATATAGCGAAGCCAAACTAAACAGAATATCCGGGTTATCAGGATAGCCTTTTAATACACCCTCTAAATAATCAGCGGCCGCACTAAGGTCGCCTTTGAGCTCGAGAGCTAGGGTAATATTAAAATCCGCGACGACAAAATCTTTTTTTAAACTTTTGGCCTTACGGAAATCCCCTATCGCTTGTTCCAATAAGGCCCCAGCTACCTGCCTTGACTTATCATCAATCTCCAGTTCGAGTAGACCCTGGGCTTGAAGCAGTCTGGCTCTACCGAGATTTAGATGGGCTAGGGGGCTAGTTGGCTCTAAAGCAACTGCCTTGGCATAGGCGGTGATGGATAATTCATCCACATTACTAATAATATTTCTCAAACTGTCATACAGTGCGGCTTCCCGTTCATAGGTAACCGGATTGTTCTGATCTGCCTCTTTTGACAGCTTGATATTGTCTATTACCTGCTGAGCAACTTGCTGAATTAAATCAGCACCAGCTCCATCCCGGCTATTCATTATCTGAGCCTGAGTAGCATAACCCTGTGCTAAACTAATATAATAGCTACTTTCATATGGATTAAGTTTGATGGCTTTATTTAATGAGGATTCAATAACATCAAAATCGGCCTGCTGGGCAATTCCACGTTGAGCTTGTATAAAATGGTAATCAGCCAACCAACCTCTAATTCCAAAAAATATTACCAGTACGGAAATAATTATCACCACCCCAAATCCAGATATAATTTTAATTGATCGGCCTTTGGCAGATCCAAAGATAATATTATAATGCCTAATATTATCTGTAACCGATTGGTGAATTAAGGCCAACAAAAACCAAAATAAAAAATACATAATAAAACTAAAGGGCAGCACCAAGCTACTTATCACCATGATAACCCAGGCGATAAATAGAATAACTGACAATGACCAGCTATTATCTATTTTCTTGGCGGTAAAGATTACTCTGGTATATTTTCTGAAAAATAAAAAAATTATACCCAGCCAGGACAGAGTAGCCCCGATCCCCAAAGTAGCTAATGCCCCCCACCACTCATTCGAAGCCTTAATAAATCTCAAATTCCATAAAGGGGACTCATTGAACGATATCGGCCTATTCGAAAAAAAATCGCTGGCAAAAGTCTGAGGGCCCGATCCCCAAAGTGGAGACTGTTTTAATGACTCCCAAGCGATTACCGCTGAAGTGGTATTGTCTAGCCTGATACTATCGCTAGGTGCTACAGATAATAATGAGGCTACATCAATAAATAAAAACAAAATGACTATAGTTATTACAACAGTAGGCAGTATGACCCACCAATTGGATATACGTTTTGATTGTAGAGAAGCTATAAACAGAAATAACAGCATGCCCGCCGCCATGATATACAGAATAGTATTATTACTAATGTAGAATAGCAACGCTAGGTCCGCGGCTACCAAAATACCCCCGGCCACATAAAATAATTTGATTTTTTTTATTAGGATGACACCTACTCCCAAAACTAGACTCACCGCTACAAATACTCCCAACCCGACAGACGTGGCCGAGACTAGGTTGAACTGGATAATACTAGCCACATCCCCGGGCAGTAACCAAACTCCATTATACTGAAAGAGGCTGTGTCCTACTACAATTAAACTCGAGGTAAGAAAGACAACAATAAAACGGATTATATCACGATAATCTTTTATCACATTTATCAATAAATAAAAAAATAGGATAAAACTTATAGTGGATATCAAACTGGCGCTATAGTAGCCACTTAACCCTACCAAACTGGCGTAGTAATTATCTGAGAAAAGTGTGGAGATTAAATAAAAAACAACATAGGCCAAAATAAGCCAGTCAACATGAGTGCGCACCAGCCGTAATCGACGTTCTAATAATCCTCTGAGTAAAAAAAGGGAGGCGGCTAACCACACTAGAATATTAAACAGAAGAACCTTGTTGAATTCTAGTGGAAAGCTATTGGGTGATAAGAAAAAAATAGGGGATAAAAATACTGTAGCCAGTAAAATCCAATATACTATTTTTTCATACAAATTTATTTTTGTTTTTAAAAAAAACTTCTCTTTTAATGGTGCCATGATTTTCATAATTAACCAGAAATCTTTCTAATTATTGACTGCAATTCTTCTCCCGAATAATAATGAATGACAATAGTACCTTTTGGCCCCTTTTTATTAATTTCAACTTTAGTCCCTAATGCTTCCTTTATTATATCTTCCTTCTCAATCAAATTAGGGTCTTTAGTAGCATACTTGTTCGGTTGGGATGACGAAAAACCTGGAACACGACTGGCAGTAATACGCACACTTAATTTATTATGCAGAATATCAGAAAATAATTTGTGGCGCTCTTTTTCTGAGGTAACACTAAGTAAAACCTTAGCGTGCCCTTCTGTAATCTTGCTATCCACCACAGCTTTTTGAATTTCCTCTGCCAGCGTTAGCAGCCTTATGGTGTTGCTGACCGCTGCCCGGCTCTGACCAACTTTTTTGGCCACTTCTTCCTGTGTCAGACTGTACTCGTCAATTAACTGTTGATACCCATGGGCTCTTTCGATAGGATTCAAATTCTCGCGCTGGACATTTTCGACCAGTGCCAATTCCAGCTTCTCCTGATCAGACGCCTTACGGACGATGGCCGGTACTTTGCTTTTACCCAAAAGTTTAGCTGCCCGCAATCGTCTCTCACCGGCTATCAGCTGATAGCCTCCTTCAGTTTCTAATACTACTAAAGGCTGGATTATGCCATGCACCTTAATGGAATTAGTCAGATCTTCCAAGGCCTCCCTATTAAAATTCTGGCGAGGCTGATATGGATTTGGTTGGATACGGTCGACGGCTAGCTGCAATACTTTTTCATCACTTGATATGTCTGTAGACGATACAACTTTCGATGGTATTAATGAGCTCAGTCCTCTACCTAACGTTTTTTTTGACATGAATATTTTTTATCAGCTAATAATTAACTAGCGTTGTGGGCAATTATCTCTTTAGCTAGCCTTTCGTATGCCTTGGCACCAGGAGATTTTTTTGCATAGTCATATATACTTTTTCCAAAACTGGGGGCTTCAGCTAATTTTACGTTTCTGGGTACTACCGTTCTAAATATTTTATTGGGAAAATAGCGGTACAGCTCCTTAAATACCTCATTGGACAATTGATTTCTTTCATCATACATGGTCATGACGGCACCTAAAATATTTAGTTCCGGTTTCAAATTATTTCTGACCAGCTCAATGGTCTCTAATAATTGACCGAGGCCTTCCAGGGCATAGTATTCCGTTTGTACCGGGATGAGGACGTCATCTGAAGCCACTAGGCCATTCAAAGTTAATAAGCAAAGGGAGGGTGGACAATCGATGATAATATAATCATAACCATGGCGAATCTCGAGAATAGCGTTGTGTAATTGAAATTCGCGGGTCTCCATATCTACCAATTCTACCCTTGCGCCAGCCAAATCAATGCTGGCCGGTGCCAAACTAAGTCCATCCACCTGAGTTGGCACGACTACTTCTTTCAAGGGTACGTCCGAAATCAGGGGATGATATATCCCTTTGTTTACCTGCCGATAATTAACACCGATGCCTGACGAAGCATTACCCTGGGGATCAAGGTCAATTAATAGCACGGAGTTCCCTAAACGTGCCAAATACGTGGCCAGGTTAACTGCGGTAGTTGTCTTACCGACTCCCCCTTTTTGGTTGACGATTGAAATAACCTTTGACATAAGCTCATTAGTTGCCTTTATTATAGCAAAAAAGCATTGACAAAAACAGTTTTTTTCCATAGAATCATCCTATGCGCGCCGGGATGGCGGAACTGGTAGACGCGCAGGACTCAAAATCCTGCGATGGCAACATCATGAGAGTTCGAGTCTCTCTCCCGGCACCACGGCTTGTCAAAAGTGAAGAAATAATTTATAATCCAGTATACATCCAGCGCGGGGTGGAGAAGTAGTATCTCGCCGGGCTCATAATCCGGAGATCGAGGGTGCAAGTCCCTCCCCCGCAACCAAAATAATTATTATGAAAAGATTCGCAAGGCTACGGGTCTTGCGGGCCCCGAGCCTAGCGAAACAATTAATTTTTGTGGAAAGCGATGAAAACCACTTTTCTAAAAAGGGGTTTTCATAAAACGAGCCAGGGTAGCTCAGTTGGTTAGAGCGTGGGACTCATAAGCCCGAGGTCGTGGGTTCAAATCCCACCCCTGGTACCAAGCACCATGATAATTTAACGATAAATACCCTACCGTAATACTGCAGGGTTGTTTTATGCTCTGTGGGATTTGAAGCCGACCCGAACGCGCCATGGGCGATCAAGTGAGGGCGGCAGGCTCCGGAGGAGATAGTGAGAGACTCTGCTCGAACTATCAGGGAAGGAGAAATCCCACCCCTGGTATAAAAAACTAACTACTTATATTACTTGAATCATTTTTGTTGATTATTTTTTTTGTTGGATCTTGACATTCTAGATACTGTTTGCTTAACTAATTTATACTCTTATTGAAAGGAGGGAATACTGTTGAAAATATTTTTTGGTTGTTCTATGAGAGGAGGCCATAAAGCTGTAAGCCTTAATGAGCTTAGGCAATTACAGCGTGTCATTGAGGAATTGGGGCACGAATTGACAACCAAGCACCAAACCCAAGATGGCATATTTAATGCTGAAAATCAAATAGCAGCAACTCAGATTCACGATAGAGATTATGAGTGGATAACAAAATCTCATGTCGCGATATTTGAAATCAGCGATCCTAGCTCGGGTGTTGGTGGTGAAATTGCTGATTCGGTCAGTCTTGGTCGTCCAGTTCTATGTATATATAAAAGTTCTATCAAGCCCGAGGTGGTTTCAGCATATATTCGAGGCAAGGACGGCTCAAGGTACATTTCGACCCCTTTTAAATGTGTCACTTACGATAGTCCGGAAAATGCCAAGAGCAAAATTGCTGACTTCATTAAAGTCAACACTTGACAAAAGACCAGTCTCTAAAAGTGTAAAACCCGTTCGTTTAGCGAATGGGTTTTTATTTGGATGAAATTATCTAATCAAAAAAGATGGATTAATCAATTTGTACCGGCGCCTATCCTTGTAGACGCAACTTATTTTTTAGCCAGAGTTTTTTGAAATTTAGGACTGCGCCAAATATAAATTGCTAATGCAATTATCACGATACTAATCCATTGGGTAAGCAGCAACGGCCCAATTTGGAACATGTCTATTCTCAAAAAGTCTAAAGAAAAACGAATTACCCCAAATAATATAAAGTATAAAAGAGTATAATGCCCAAAATGAAATTGATCCTGTCTGAACAAATAATAAATTATGGCAAATACTAGCAACATTAGGATAGATTCATAGAAGAACAAAGGATGAAAAAATTCATACCCAGCGTATTCAAATGGACGATTGGCCAGGGCAATTGGTATTCCCCAGGCTACCTCAGTTGGCTTACCAAATAATTCTTGGTTAAAGTAATTCCCCCAACGACCTATGGACTGCATTAGCGGTAAGGCTATGATCATACTATCCACGACTAGCCAAAATGATAATTTTTTTATCTTGGTATAGAAATATACCACCAGCAAACCAGCCGACAAAACTCCGTGTATTGCCAGTCCCCCTTCCCAAATTTTTATTATGCTGCTGGGACTGGCAGCATAATAACCCCACTCACCAATGATATGACCGATACGCCCGCCAATTAAACCGAAGATGATCAACAAAAAAAGCAAGTTGTACAAATGATCTGTACTGACCTGCTTTTTCTCAAAATTCTTATGCGCTATAAACAGTCCGACGATTATGGCCACGGCTAGGATTACACCATACCAATAAACCGTTACTGCCCCGATACTGAAAAGTATGGCCTCCGGATACTGACCGCTCATTGCTTGAGCAAATTAATGGCTTAAAGTAGTCCGTCGATTATAGTCTTAAAGCTAGAAAATGGAACAGCACCAGAAACCAACTGACCATTTACAAAAGTGGCGGGAGTGCCATTAACTCCATAGGTGGTACCCTCTGCCAGCTCGTCTGTTACAGTCTGAGCGTGATCTCCGTCATCCAAGCAGTTGTCAAAAGTACTCTGCTTGAGTCCGAGCTCGCCAGCAGCTAATTTGTAATTGGCTACGCTCAGATTACTGTCCGCATTCAAGGCAAATAGTTTATCATGCATTTCCCAGAACTGACCCTGATCACCGGCGCATTCAGATGCCTCAGCAGCTTTTTGGGCCTCAGGATGAAATGATAACGGATAGTGCCTATATACTAGTTTTACCTGGCCATCATATTCTTCCAATATCTGATCTAGGGTCGGCTGGTGCCTGGTACAAAAGGGGCACTCAAAATCCGAATATTCAACAAGTGTTATGGGCGCATTCTTATCCCCTCTGATGTGGTCATCATCCCTGACAGTAATATCAGCGGTTGGTGCGGTAGCAGGTGTCGGTGTAGGTGATGGAACGGCCGTACCAGTATCTCGCACATCAGCAACAGTGCCAGTATTAGAAGCTGTGCCACCGGTACCCAAATCAGCTCGTAGTAATGAGTAAGTCATAATAAAAGCGGCCACAGAAGTCAAAGTGATACCGGCCATAATCCCCAACAAGAAAGCAATTTTGGTTGGTGTTTTATATATAATCTTTTCCCGAACGGTTGTTTTTTCGTCTGTCATATTTATTGATAATAAATTAAATTTTTATTTGATAAGGTTTATCAATTATATCAGTGGATTATTCTTTGTCAAGAAATTATAGGTATTATACTAGCTACCCAATAAAATAAGCTGCTCTATAGTGGACGAAAAAACCTCCACACTGACAACTCCATCAAACTTTCTGCCATTAATAAAGAAAGTCGGTGTTCCGTCAACGCCAGCAAAAAGTCCATCATTGAAATCTTGCTTTACTTCAGCTGCAAAATCACCATTGTCCAGACACTGACTAAAAGTGCTGACATCCAGCCCAATCTCAGCCGCATATCTTTTTAAGGATGGAACAAATAAGTCATTCTGGTTAATAAACATTTTGTCGTGCATTTCCCAAAATTTTCCCTGCTCCTGTGCGCATTCTCCGGCCTCAGCAGCTTTTTGAGCCTGGGGATGGATTTCATCTATGGGGAAATCACGATAGATAAATTTTATATCATCCCCGTAAGTATTTATTATTTCCCTGACAATGGGAAATGACTGAAAGCAAAAGGGGCACTGGAAATCTGAAAACTCTACTATCACGATACTGGCATCTGGATTACCGGCAAACGGATCATCGGTAGTGGCCACCTCGCCAGATGGAGCAACTGCGGAATCACCATTGCCAGAACTAATGGTTTCGACATTCTGTCTTACCTGTATCAGCAAATAAACTCCTGTGCCGATCACTATCACCATCAATACCAGCAATACAAAAAACCACTTCTTGTAAGGGCGTCCCGATTGATCCGGATAGACTTGTTGGGGGTCCATACTACGAGTGGTCAATAAAAAATTAATTGATTAAGTTAGGGAACTATCTGTTTACCATCATCATCATATATTTCAATGGCTTGGGTAGGACAAGATCTGGCAGCGTCAATAATTGTCTGCTCATCGTCGCCGGTAGGATTTTTTAATGTTACTTTACCCTCTTCATCAAGCTCAAAAACTTCAGGTGAGATGGCTACGCATGTTCCAGCTGATATACATTTATCCCTTTTTAATACTATCTTCATAAATTTTTTGTTCTTTTATTCTAATGAATACACATCATAACTCACCTATGCACTATAGCATAAATATTGGTCTATATCAATATCTACTCGCTTTTACCCGCTTCCTTTTGCTGTCCTAGTTGACCATCAAGCATGAAAAGTCCAGTAGGATCTTTGCCTATTTTCTCCAATTTCCCCACAATGGCTAAAGTACCTTCTTCTTCCTCTACCTGTTCTTCAATAAACCAACGTAAAAATTGTTCAAAAGCTGGATCTTTTTCAGTTTGAGCCAGATGATAAAGATCATTAATTAATCCGGTGATCTTCTTCTCATGGGCATAGGCTAATTTAAAGGCCTCATGAGGTGGCGGAAAATCTGTAGGGGGCTTGTCGATCTGTAGTAGTTCAATTTTACCGTCACGCTCCAGTAAATAATTGTAGAACTTAATAGCGTGCTGCATCTCTTCCTCATATTGTGCCATCAACCATTGGTAAAAACCTTTGAGGTGGGCCGCCTCATAATGCGCTGCCAGAGCTAAATATAAATATGCGGAGTAGAACTCTTCTTTAATTTGGCCATTTATGGCCTCAACGATTTTTTGGCTAATCATAGCTATTTTTTTGATTAAATATATATTTTATTCAATGACTTATGAAGCGGCATCAAACTTTTCCGAGACAGCTGACCAATTCACAACGTTCCAAAAAGCTTTTATATAATCGGGGCGGACATTTTTGTACTTCAAATAATAGGCGTGCTCCCAAACATCAAGTCCCAGGATAGGTATTTTACCATCTGACAAAGGTGTATCTTGATTAGCTGTTTTTTCTACTACTAATTTTCCGTTATCAAAAACGAGCCAAGCCCAACCTGATCCAAACTGAGTGGTAGCCGCTTCTGTGAAAGCCTCTTTAAATGCGTCGAAGCTACCCAGGTCACTCTCGATAGCTGCTGCTAAATCTCCCTCTGGCTCTCCACCAGCCTCGGGTCCCATAATTTCCCAGAATAAGGCATGATTGACATGGCCACCGCCATTATTACGAACTATCATTCGAATATCTTCTGGAATGGCTCCCAGATTACGCAATAACTCTTCGGCGGTTTTCTCAAACAGATCAGGGTGCTTATCGATTGCGGCGTTGAGCTTGGTGGTATAAGCCACATGATGCTTATCATGATGAATAGTCATTGTTTCCTTATCTATATAAGGCTCAAGTGCGTCGTAGGCATATAGCAGTTTTGGTGTTTCAAATTTATTTGGCATAGTATTTATATTAATTATTAGCGTCCTTATTTATTAAAACATTAATTCTCGTGTTGTTCAATGTCCATCGCTTGGCGCAGGGCACGCAATCCCAACAAGGCACATTTCCTACGAGCTGGCGAGATGGGCACGGTTAAATCCTTCATAAAATCTTCATCGGTATAATTTTTTACCTCATCAAATTTTTTACCTTTTATATTTTCAGTTAGTACCGAAGCGCCCGCTAAAGAAATACTACAGCCCGTGCCATTAAACTTGATATCACTTAACTTTTCTTTACCCACGGAGTAGGTTATTTGGATACTGTCCCCACATAAGGGATTGTCCTTGGTAGCCTGGCCATCAGCATTTTTGATGGCACCAAAATTTCTCGGATTTTTATAATGATCCATAATGATCTCCCGATACATATCAAAACTCATAGGCTGAATAACTCCTGAGCCTTTTTTAAGCCCTCTATTAATGATTTTATGTCTTCGTCAGTATTATAAATATAAAAACTGGCACGGCCAGTGGCCTCTATGCCAAAACGCTGATGAAGTGGCTGAGCGCAATGGTGGCCCGCTCTGATGGCGACGCCTTGCTCATCTAGTATAGAAGCTAAATCATGAGGATGGATGTCGCCCAGGGTGAAAGAAAATATAGCACCTCTATCTTTAATATCCTTGGGACCGAATAATTTAAGTCCATCAATCTTGAGTAGCTCCGAAAAAACTTTAGCCGTTAAATCCTGCTCATGCTGATATACGTTATCCATGCCTAGATCTTCTAGGTAATTAATGGCAGCTGCCAAGCCAATAACGCCAGCGATATTTGGTGTGCCTGCTTCAAATTTAAAAGGAATATCATTCCATTCCGCTCCCTCGAAAGTCACTTTAGTAATCATGTCTCCACCAGTCAAAAAAGGTGGCATCGACTCCAGTATCTCGGCCTTGCCATAAAGCACTCCGACGCCGGCCGGTCCTAGCATTTTGTGTGACGAAAATGAATAAAAATCCGCATCGATATCAACCACGTTGACCGGGATATGAGGCAAGCTTTGAGCACCATCTATGGAGATAACAATATCGCTCCTATACTTCCGTATTTTTTTAATTATATCTTTTACGGGATTAATGGTACCCAAGACATTGGACATATGAGATAAAGAAACTAGCTTGGTTCTACCATTTAATAATGCATCAAGCTTATCCAAGTCCAGACGGCCCTCATCGGTAATAGGCCAATAATGTAACTTAGCCTTTTTCTCTGCGGTTAATTGCTGCCAGGGGACGATATTGGCATGGTGCTCCATCTCCGTAATAATAATTTCATCTCCTTCTGATATATTCTGCTTACCCCAAGTGAAGGCAATGAGATTAAGGCTCTCGGTGGCATTTCTAGTAAATATAATCTCACGTATGGTGGCGCCAATAAATTTGGCCACCGTGGCACGTGAGGCTTCGTAGGCATCGGAAGCCAGTTCAGAGAGCTGGTATATCCCGCGGTGCACGTTGGCATAATACTTCTCGTAGCACTCACTGACAGCATCAATAACCGCCTGCGGCTTTTGGCTGCTAGCCGTAGAATCCAAATACACTAGAGGCTGGCCACTGAATTTTTGCCGAAAAATGGGAAAATCTTTTTTTATTTTATGGGCATCCAACATATTATGCAAAATATTTAATCTTTTTAGGTAACTTGACTCTGGCTTTTTTGAGAAAGGACTCAAAAAAACCGCTGATTATCATGCGTCTGGCCTGCTGCCCATTTACTCCGCGAGAGGTAAGATAAAAAATCTGATCTTCATTAACCCGGGCAGTGGTTGAGCCATGCGATGCTTTCACGTCATCCGCCTCTATTTCTAGCGTGGGCACTGATTCAGCCATGGCCCCGTCAAATAATAGTACATCATCCTTAAAATATGAGTTCGTTTTCTGGGCTGCTTTATCAATCTTTATTAAACCGGAGATGATTCCCTTGGATTCATCTTCAAACACTCCTTTGATGAATATATCCCCCTGAGTGTCTGGCGCTTGATGCCGCAGGACAATATGAAGGGCCTGATGGGCTTTTTTTTGGCCATGAAACATTCCAGAGTACTGGACCATAGCCCCTCGGCCAACAATATTCATGACAATATGAGTCTCTATCCTGGCTCCCCCGCTCACCACCTCCACTACATGAAAAATTGCCCCAGCTTCAATAGTAATATTGATCAATCCCAAAGCATAAGAATTGGCATTCGCTTGGCCCAGTAAAACTAAATTCGCCTTGGCATTTTTCTTGACCAGAACCGAAACTTCAGTGAATTTATTTTTTATAAGGTCGATATGCTGGCTCGAGGTTTTATTGGAAGAAAAAACTATTCTTTGCTTCTTGCCTTTATGACCCAGTCTGTTCTCGATCGATTTCGGGAAAGGCCTCAGCGGATCGGCTTTTGGGTAAAGAGCTCTTTTGGTGGTACCAATTTTTACTACCGGAAACTGCTGTGCCATTTAACCTACGCTTCCTTCCATACTTAGTTGAATTAGCCGATTTAGCTCTACCGCATATTCCACTGGTAATTCCTTAGCAATAGGTTCAATAAATCCAGAGACAATCATACTCATGGCCTCTGACTCAGATAAACCACGGCTCATAAGATAAAAAAGCTGCTCTTCGCCAACTTTCCCGACTGAGGCTTCGTGGCCAATGTTTACTCTACTCTCGCGTATGTCCATAATAGGATAAGTATCGGAACGTGAGTGCTCATCCAGTATTAGAGCATCACACACTACATTAGATTTAACGTCATGAATTCCCTTAGGTACTTTGACCATGCCTCGATACGTAGTACGACCGCCATCACGAGAAACAGACTTCGATATTATTGTAGAGGAAGTTTCTGGGGCACCGTGGATAGCTTTGCCTCCAGCGTCCTGATGCTGCCCTTTACCGGCAAAAGCCACTGACAATATATCTCCCTTGGCTTTTCGGCCAAGCAAGAAGACTGATGGATATTTCATGGTAAGTTTACTGCCTAAGTTGCCATCAACCCACTCCATAGTTCCTTCTTCGTAGACAAATGTTCTCTTGGTAACGAGATTGTAAACATTCTTAGACCAATTTTGCACAGTCGTATATCGGACTCTAGCGCTTGGCTTGACTAGGATCTCCACCACAGCACAATGCAGTGATGCGCTGGCATATTGGGGAGCGGTACACCCCTCAACGTAATGAACAAAACTACCTGGCTCAGCAATGATAAGCGTTCTCTCAAACTGCCCGGCCTTTTCCGCATTAATGCGGAAATAAGCCTGCAATGGGAAATCAACTCTTACTCCTTCAGGTATATAAACAAAGCTTCCCCCGCTCCAAACGGCAGTATTTAAAGCAGAAAATTTATTATCCCCAGCTGGCACCACGGTAGAAAAATATTTTTTCACTAAATCAGGATACTTTTTTAAGGCTGTATCCATGTCAGTAAATATCACCCCGATTTTTTCCATTTTTTCTTCCAGACTGTGGTAGACTGCCTCAGATTCGTACTGGGCCATGACACCGGTAAGATATTTTTGTTCTGCTTGAGGAATTCCTAATTTATTATAGGTATTACGAATCTCTTTTGGCACATCTTTCCAGTCATTGGCCACTTTATCAGTGGGCTTCATGTAGTAATACAGGTCATTATAATCAATACCTGACAGATCACCACCCCACCGGGGAGTAGGTTTTTTTAGAAACGTTTGGTACGCCCTTAATCTAATCTGAAGCATCCAGTCTGGCTCGTTCTTCATGTAGGAAATTTCTTTTACCACTCTCTCGGATAGGCCCTTGCCTGAGTTATGAAGATATTTGACATTATCCGGCCGTTCCTTGGCTAGCTTAGCATCGTTTCTATATTGTTTTAATTTAGCAGCGTCAGACATAATTATTTTTTCTTTATCAGCCAGTCGTATCCCTTTTTTTCTATGGTACTGGCTAGTTGCTTAGTGCCTGATTTTATAATTTTGCCATCAATCATGATATGGACAAAATCAGGTTTAATATACTTTAATATTCTGATGTAGTGGGTAATAATGAGGATCCCAAGATGGGGGTTGGCTAAACGATTTATCCCCTTGGCTACAATTTTTAGAGCATCTATATCCAATCCCGAGTCAGTTTCATCCAAAATTGCCAAACTTGGTTCTAATATAGCCATTTGTAAAATTTCAGATTTTTTCTTCTCCCCACCAGAAAATCCCTCGTTTAAAGAGCGTTCAGAAAATTCCGGTGGCATGCGAAGCAATTTTAACTTTTCTTTAAATCGCTTATTGAAATCCAAAGCGGATAGCTGCTGCTGGGGATGAGTTGTATTATAGGCAGTCCGTAAAAAATGTTCGATTGATAAGCCGGCCACTTCTACCGGATATTGAAATGAAAGAAAAATTCCTAGCTCAGCTCTTTTATTAGGCAACATCTTTTTTAACCGCTTCCCGTCGAATGATATTGATCCGCTAGTTATAGAATATTGCGGGTGTCCGGCTATAACAGAAGCTAGAGTAGATTTGCCAGAACCATTGGGCCCCATGAGAGCATGGATTTCTCCCGGCCTGATTTTTAAATTAACCCCTTTTAGTATTTCTTTTTCCTGAACTTTAACTTTAACCTTTAGATTTTTTATCTGCAGTAATGGCACGTTATAAATTTTATGGTAATGATATAGCTAATAGCAACAACTTTCTTTGTAGCCACACTGGAGACAAATTGAAGAAGTGCTGCCCTGCAGGGATGGCATGACTCCATTGCACTTCGGGCACAGTTGCTGTCCTTCTTCATCGTCTAATAACAAGGCATGCTCAACAACATCTTGGCTACGAAAATTACGCCGTGAGATTTCTCTCTGGGGTTGGTACATAATATCGGCAATTTATTTTTACCCGACAATCATCACATGCAGAAAAGCCCTTGTCTATTTCCCGACGCAATTTACCGCAGGCCGGGCAATGCTTGGAGAGATGGACAGATGTTGTAGAATCTTTACTTTGGCAGTCGCGACATAGTCCCCTAATCTCAAAATTTTCGTAATGGACAGCAAAACCACTGACTTTGGCTAATCGTCTGGCTTTTAGAAAAAGGGCGTCATCATCAATTTCAAAAATTTCCTGGCAACTCTCACAAACTAAATGGGCATGGGCGTCAACTCTATCTTCGAACCGGCTAATTTTGTCCACTACCATCTCTCTAATCCGTCCGCTGTCTCTCAAAAAATTAAGGTTGCGATATACAGTGGCAAAACTAATTTGAGGCAATATCTTTTTTACTGCCTTATAAACGTTTTCAGCACTTAAGTGGCCATCCTGCTGGCGCACATAATCCAAAATAACAGTGCGTTGATTGGTGAGACGTCGCTGGATGACAACGCTCTTCTGACCGATCTTATTGCCCATTATCTTAATATTAATAGTAATGATTTGCAACAAGATAATAACACGCTTGGCGCCATAAGTCAAAGGCGAAAACGTATTATATCTGGGTTGATATTGAATAATAAGGCTACCCCTTTAGGCCTTCATAGACATTCATCCGGTCTATGGTAAATATACGATTTTGTTTCAAAGCCTCCAGAGCTAATTCTATGCGGTCGGCATTTTGAGCATATAGCGTATATAATCTTTCCTCACGCCTGACTTTCTGTCCCAAGCGCTTATTAATATATATACCGGCCAGTTTATCGTGAGGAGCTCCTAAAATACGGGCGACCTGATCTACCATTTTATCATCAATAGCCGTTATTTTTCCGCTGAAGGAGGCATAAAATCTATGTCTGGCGGCGGCTAAGGTTAAATCCTCGGAATCAATATTTACCTTCCCACCCTGAGCACCAATGATTTCCCGCATTTTGCTCCAGGCGCGGCCAGAGGCCAAGGCCTCGGCAGCCAACATGTGGCCTTTACCAGCTGGCGCTTTACCGGTTAATTCCAGCAAGCTGCCGGCTAATTTGACAGATTTTATTTCTAAATCAGCCGGACGATAATCTTTTTGCTGTAGGACGCGTAAAACATCTCTGGCCTCTAGAGAGGGCCCAATGCCTCGGCCGATAGGCTCATGAACTTCACTGATTACAACTTTTATTTTAATACCAAATCTATTAGCCAAATATAAAAATTTATTCTTTACTTTGATAGCGGTCGGGCGATCATTTATTTTCACTGTCGGGCCATACGGCAAATCAACTATCAGATGGGTTATGCCCATGGCTACTTTCTTAGCCATGATGCTGACTACCATCTTATCCAGTGGCTCTATGGCCAGGGGATGAGAAACTCTTATAATATAATCGTCCGCCGGGGCTAACCGAAAACTGCCTCCCCATATTATACAGGCGCCAATTTTTTTGGTCATTTTGATAATCTGCTTCATGTTGAATTTAACTGACGCCAAAACTTCCATAGTATCGGCGGTACCGGCCGAAGAGGTAATAGCGCGTGAAGACGTTTTGGGAATAAATATGCCGCAGGAAGCAACAATAGGAACAACCACCATAGTTGTTCGATTGCCAGCCACACCACCGATAGAATGTTTATCGGCTACAACTTTTCTGGTAGGTTTTAGCATCTCTCCAGTTACGGCCATGGCCTTAGTCATGTAATACAGCTCCTGATTAGAAAACTCTTTTAGAAAACTGGAGGCTACAAAATAAGTGATTTCCACTTTACTTAATTTGTGATGGACAATATCGCTGATAATAGAGTGCATCTCCTCATAGGACAAAGCCTCCCCTTTCAATTTTTTTATGATAGCTTCAATGGATGGCGGACGCGACAATACTTTAATAGTGATTGGTTCATCATTTATTATTTTTCGGTAACGCCAAATTTCCCGGAAAAATCCAATTTCCCCTTTATGAACTTTTTTCCGGGTATGATAAGCCACCACAATAGCGCGCTGTCGCCCCCACCGAACCTCTATCCGGTCACCCAAAACAACACCCAGGGTGCGAGCTTCTTTTTCCTGAAGCACTACCACCCAGGGTTGTCCCCCCGAGGAGAAATCCAATTTTTTTGCCCGAAGTACAAACGGCATACTATTTATATAATATCATTTTTCTTTGCAAAATATATACTACCAAAAACAATACCGGCCATTAACAAGAAAATAAGCCACAAGCCTATGGGATGCTCGGCAAAAGGTAAGCCCTCCACATTCATCCCGTAGATACTGGCAATCAAGGTCATTGGCAATAAGGCAACTGAAATAATGGTCAGCATCTTGATGACCTCATTGGTCTTCTGATTAATAAAAGATTCATTGGTATTATAGAGACTATCGATGGTATCTCGATAATTTTCTAAAGCTGACCACATATTCACCAGATAGTCATGTACGTCATCGAAATAGACAGGTAATTTGTCCGCAATAGCTGGATTTTTGATATTAACCAGTTTTTCTACCATTTTTAGCTGGGGTTCCAAAATACGGCGTAAATTAAATATATTACGCCGGATAACAGCTAAATTTAATGTGACCTCTTTATTTTTATTGGAATATACTTCCTCCTCTACTTCATCCAAATAACGGCCCATTTCATTTATGATCGGCAGACTCTTGTGATAGCGACTATCAATAATCTTATACAGGAGATAGCCAGAATTGTTTTTCAGCTGGTCATACCGGACAACTCGCTTGGCGGTCTTACGCATTTTACTAAAAATATCTCCCAGCAACTCATCAGAGTCTCTGGTAATCGTTATAAGATAATTGGTGCCCAAAAAAACATTGAGAGACTGGATACTAATCCGCTGCTTCTCAGGATCAAAAATTGGAAAATGGAATATTATAAAAAGATAATCCCGATAGATGTCCAGCTTTGGCTGTTGCACTCCCTCGAGACAATCCTTGAGGTCAAGTGGGTGAAATCTAAAATTCTTTTCTAGGTATTTAACATCCTCCCCGGACAATGAGCTTATGTTAATCCATTTCAGTCGATGAATTTTCAGTGACTTAATTGGCATATAAAATATCCTCAAGATATATAAGTATCTCTGTTGAATTATACTATATTTTCGAGAAAAAATAAATTATCCAAATTCAAAAAAACTCCCTAATATTAGTGGGGAGTTTTCAGCCAGCCAGCCAAGTGATGCTAATCCGCCAATTCGTTTAACTCTTTCAGTAATGGTTCCAGGGGAATGCCGTGTACTACCGCTCCTGATTCTAGCGGCTCATAAGGTGACATAGCACAGCCAACGCAGTGGAATCCATACTTCATCAAAATATCCATGGACTTGGGGTATTCATTGACTAACTCGCCCATCAAAATATCTTTAGTGATTTTTTGCTGTTTCACTTTGGTTTTAGTAGATGTCTTACTGACTTTCTTCTTGACCATTATTATATTTTAATATATTACTGACAATAAAATTTTACACTAGCCTGCCGGAATGTCAAGCTATTAATTAATTATTTTTTCAATGATGTCACCAACAAAATAAGCAGCAAAAGCAGCGACAGAGCCAATCAGCAGCACTTCCAAACCAGATTTGAACCAACGGCTGGGCGATAATATCGAGCGCAAGGCGCCGATGGTAAACATAGTCACCCCTGTCAAAATGATGGATAAAATAAAGGCCTGGGAGCCAATGCCCAAAAATAAAAATGGCAGCAGGGGTACAATGCCAGCCAGTACGAATGAACCGAAAGTTACTAAGCCATGGCTAGTCGGTGACTTTTGGAACTCGGAAAAAATTCCCAGTTCATGTTTCATCATGATATCCAGCCAGATTTTTTCATCACTAGTTACTATTTGCACAGCCCGATCTAAATCAGCACCCGTAAACCCCCAGCCTTGAAAAATATCTCTGATTTCCTTGGATTCTACGTGGGGAATATTTTTTATTTCCCATTTCTCCTTTTCCTTCTGTTTCCTTCCAAAATCACGCTCTGACTTGCTACCCTGGTAATTCCCCAACCCCATCGATATACCGTCAGCTAAAAGATTGGCAAAACCTAATATCAAAATAATGGAGGTGGGCAAACCCGCCCCCCAAGAACCAGCCACAATAGCAAAAGTTGTAATCAGACCATCATTAGCGCCAAATACAAAATCACCTATATATAACCCGGGGGTCTTCTGGTGAAATTTATCTTCCAGCTTTTTAATGGCTTCAGGGTCGCTCGTATTTTGTAATCTTTTTTTGTGCTCCTCCAGTTTTTGTAATTCTTTGGCGTTAATCGGCATGACTCTTATTACTCAATTAATAAAAGTAAGGCCATCATACCAATACCAACTAAAAAAGCCATCAACTGAAGGACCGAACGGCCAGTATGGGTTTCTGCTTTTAGCTCTGGCATCAAATCAGCTGTGGCTATATAGATAAACCCGCCGATAGTAAAGGGAATGACATACTCCTGTAAACCAATAAAAGAGCTACCAATGGCTAGGGTGAGCCCGGCTCCTATAATGGCTATGGTAGCAGATAAAAAATTAAAAAAAAGCGCTTTTTTCCGAGAGTAGCCGGCGTGAATAAGAATGCCAAAATCTCCTATCTCCTGAGGAATCTCATGGAGCAGCACGGCTAAAGTAGTGGTTAGGCCCAAGGGAATACTAACCATATAACTGCCGGCAATAATCATGCCGTCGATTAGGTTATGAAATCCGTCACCGATTATATTATTAATGGCTACGGGATGAGGGTGATTTTCTGTAGTCGGTAAATGACAATGCCGCCAAAAAAGGATCTTCTCTAAAGTAAAAAATAAAATAATTCCCAGCAGAATCAGGAACATTGGCTTCAAAATTTCTTCGACCTGCTCTACAGCCTCCGGCAATAAATGAAGCAAAGCGCCACCCAGCAAAGAACCAGCAGCAAAACTGACTAAAAAAATGAGGAACTTACGCAGTCTCTCCATACTCACTGAAATTGTCAGTAAGCCAATTAGCGATATTAAACTGACGGCAATCACGCTAGCTAATGTATAAACCCAAATTTCAAACATAGTTTCATTATTATAGCATAATTAGCCGCTAACCTCTCTAAAACCTTGACAAATGAAAATTACAGACTATACTACAGCGTTACATTGTCCTTTTAATAATATCAACCAGTATCGTTCACTTATTTTCTACAGGGGTTTTATTGTCGAAATGGAGGAACAGGATGAACGTGATCTGATCAGTCTACTGATGCGGCTGCCTCAGCCTTGGAGCTATGAGGTATTTCATGCATTATCACTGACTATGGTCACCCCTGCAATTGAAGCTGTAATCCTACGGCTGAACGGCGAGCGGATAGAGGTTCTGCTCACAAAACACGATACCAACGATCCGGACTGGCCATCATTATGGCACATACCGGGTACGGTGATGCGACAGACTGACTTAAGGTTTGAAGATGCGCTAAAAAGAATTGCCGATGAGGAAATTAACATACTTTTCTCCTCAAACAATTTTGTGGGGACTTTATTTATCCCAACTAAGCGTGGTCAAATTGTAGAGTTGGTTTACTATTGTACCATTGACGGAGAACCGCCAATTGGTAAATTCTTTGATGTTGATAATCTTCCGCATGACTTCATAGATCATCAAATGGCTCCACTGGAAACGGCGCTCGAATACTTTCGCCAGACTCTGTGAGCTACACAATACAGGGTACTTGCTAGGCAGGTACCCTTTTTTATTTACTTTAAATTTTAAATTATAATCGTTTTTCCTCGAATCGGAAAGTGAAAGTAGCCAAGCTAATCAACAGCACTGACCACCCTATCATAAAATAAATATTGGTGGCAATATCCGCAAAAGTAGCTCCGCCACCCATTACCTCTCGCAGTGAATTAGCAAAATAGGTCAAAGGCAAAAACTGTACCACATTACGTAAAAGATCAGGCATCGCCTCGATCGGGAAGAAAATGCCGGATAAAAACAGCATAGGAAAAGCCACCACATTAGCAATGGCAGGAACGGTTTCTACTGTTTTAGCGATTCCGGAAATGACAAACCCCAGACCCAAGAACATGATACCGCCTAAGGTAGAGATCAAAAATATTAAAGGATACGAGCCAATGATTTGCGTTTTTATGAAAAACACCCCGATAGCCATGAGAATGGCTGTTTGGGCCAGGGCCACCAAAAGCCTGGTGATAATATTAGCGGCTACGAATTGGTAAGGCCGCATAGGGGTGGCCATTAAACGTTTGAGGATGCCTTTTTCTTTATAATCGGCGAAAACAAAAGATACTGAGAAAATTGACATCTGCATGATGGCCATGGCGATGATTCCCGGCAAGAGAAAATCTATATATCTCGCATTACTGCTGCTCACCTCTTCAATCTCCAATTTAAAAAAGGCTGGAGTTTGTGCAATAGCCAAATTAGTTTTATTTAAAATTTGATTAATAACACTCAACCCATTTTGCACTTGCTGGGGCTTCTGGACACTGGTCAATACTGGCAAGATTTGCGGCTCGACTGGAGCTATTTGATCTGGAGCGGGAATCAAATCATCCGGTATTATCAAAACGATCTCCCGATCACCGGAGTCGATAGCGGCCCTTTCATCTGCTGCCGTACCGCGAACTACCTCAAAATTTTCAATGGCGGCCAATTGGGTTATAAATTGTTCAGTTGGTGGATTAGGATTATCTGCAACCACGCCAATATTGGTGGTAGGGACACTGTCGAAACCAATAAAGGCAAAGACCGACATAATCATCAAAGGCATAAATAAAGAAAAGAAAGCCGACTGCTTGTTACGCACAAACATTTTTATGGCTGCTATAGTGAGAATTTTGAAAGCGTACATAATACTAATCCCGTAATTTTTTTCCGGTTAATTTAATAAAGACATCTTCTAGGGTTGGCTGGCGTAGCTGTAAATTAGAAATATTGGATTCACACTGATGGCCATGCTTGAATAGTTCCGGTAAAGTTTTTTCCGGATCATTACTGACTAAACGGTAACTATGATCCTCCAGTAATGCCTTGGCTACTCCGGGCAATTCAGAAAAATGATCGTTAGGGCAGGGCTTATCAACATTAAAAGTAATAGTTGATTTTACACCGCTCTGCTTCATTAAATTCTTAGGAGTATCCAGGGCAATGATCTTAGCGTGATCCATGATAGCAATACGGCTGCATAATACCTCCGCCTCTTCCATATAATGAGTAGTTATAATGATAGTCTTGCCTTGCTTGTTTAGCCCGCTAATTAGCTCCCACATGTGCCGTCTGGCCTGGGGGTCCAAACCGGTGGTGGGTTCATCTAGAAATAATACCTTGGGATCGTTGACCAACGCCGTAGCCATAGAAAAACGCTGCTTCTGCCCGCCCGACAGTTCCTTGACCTGGCTTTTGGCTTTTTCCGTCAACTGAACCTTCTCTAGCAAATCCAGGGCGTTAACCTTGCGGTCATACAAGGCACCAAAGGTTACCAATAATTCTTTCAAGTTCAGGTAATTAAAAAAGCTTGAGGCTTGCAGCTGTACCCCAATCAATTGTTTGACAATACGTGTTTCTCGCTGGACATTGTGGCCAGCCAATATAGCCTCGCCTGAAGTAATAGACTTCAATCCTTCGATCATCTCCAGGGTAGTGGTTTTGCCCGCACCGTTCGGGCCTAAAATGCCGAATATTTCACCCTGCTCCACAGAAAAAGAAATTCCATCCACGGCGACGAAATCTCCGTATTTTTTTACTAAATCTTTTACCTCAATAATATTCATACCCCGCTCCTAGACTATTTGGAATGCTTCTTTAACTCTTTCTTGAATTTATTTATCTTTTCAAGTCCCTCTGATACATGACTGGTAATTTTATCCAAAAAATCATCAAGTTGATCCGACTTTAATAAACCGATGAATTTATCGTGTCTGGTAAATACAATCAATTTATCACCTGACTCAATTTTCATTTTTTTCCTTATGGCAGAAGGAATAACCACTTGCCCCCTCTCACCAACCGTAGTGGTGCCATATATTTTGGGTAATTCAAAATGTCTCATATGATGCTTCATTACTATTTAACTATTATTTAAAAAAATTATAATTAATACTATAAGTATGAAAAGGATGATATTTCATACTTATTCATATTGTATCTTAAGGTCCCCTATCTTGTCAAGTTAACAGTCAAAAAAATATAAAATGTATTCTATGGACTGTGATATACTTATGATATGAATGACAAACCTAGCCAGGCCCATATCAAGGCGGACATTTCAAAAATCAATGATTTCATTTACTTAGGGACTAATGCTTGCTGCCAGATTCATTTCCAGCAGGAACTTTTAGACCAAGGCGTCACCGCGGACATCAGCCTGGAGAAAGAAAATTTGGATAAGCCTTGGGGAGTGGACTACTTCCTCTGGTTGCCAACCGCAGACCACGCCGCCCCTAACGACAGCCAATTGAAAGTCGGCGTAGATATTATTAAACGTCTGGTCAAAGAAGATAAAAAAGTGTTTGTCCATTGCCGGAACGGCCACGGCCGCGGTCCCACGCTGGTCATTGCCTACTTTATGGCCGAGGGCATGAGTTTCGAGGATGCCGAAGCCTTGGTAAAAAAAGGACGGCCGGAAATTCATTTAGAAACTGAGCAAATTAAGGCCCTTAAAAAAATCCAATGGTAAGACGAACTAAAAAAATTATATATATTGTCGGCGGAGTGACTTTGGGCTTTTTACTAGTCATGTTTATTATGGAGCCGGATGGTGACAAACCGTCTTTTTTTAAAGGCTCATTATCAGGACAAAATGACAAGTTTATAACATATAATCCTCTGGATCTAACCCAAACAAAAGCCTTATCTAAATTTAGAAGTTGCATAGGTCATGACTATAGTGGCCAGAATATAGATGGGGAATCGGAAACTAACCGCTCTATGAAAAACTATATCGAGCCTATTGACTCCCTGGCTCAAACAACCCAGCAAGTGAAAGCTTTGGCGCCCTTTGACGGCGAAATCAGCGAGATCGAAAGTGACCAAGACCCGCGCGGCGTACAAATCTGGCTGACACCTGATACTGGTGGTAATTGGCAATTTATCTTTTTTCACATTGACCCACTGCCCCATATGATTGAAGGTACAAAAGTATCGGCCGGAGAGCTCGTTGGTTATGCTAACCTGACTGGCAGCGGCAACTTTGATATGGCCCTAAAAAGTTTCAGCGGATTTTCTCAAAAACTTGCCTCAGTATTTGACTACATGGATGCCTCAGTTATCCAGCAATACGAGACCAGGGGTCTGACTGCCGCTAACATCAAAGTTACTAAAGAAGTTCGAGATGCTGAGCCGTGTGATTTTGGTGTTGGCTCGGGTAATGATGACTGGGTAACGCTTATATAAATACAGGAATCAGTACCGTAGTCTCAAAAATTGAGTTCATTTTTTATTTGATTATCAACCAGAGATAGATTACCAATTTTGACTTAGATATGATAAGCTGATACAACCTTATGAGAAAAAAGTTACTAGCCAGTATCATAATAATAGTTTTATTACTAGTGGTGATTATCCCTATGGCCATTGGCTTAGGTGCTGACTGGCTGTGGTTTTCTGCCCAGGGTTTTACCACCATATTCAGTACTATATTACTTACCAAGCTATTCCTGGGGATAATAACCGGCTTGGTTACTTTTAGCATAATTTATTTGAATTTTTATATTGCCTATCGCCGCACTAAAGATCAACCGATTGTTCTGAATAATTTACAGTTCCAGGGCCGTAGCTTTGATGTATCAAAAATTATACTCAAATTATTGTTACCCGTATCACTGGCCATTGGGCTGATGACCGGTACGATAGGCAGTAGCTACTGGCAGGTAGTCCAGCAATTTATCAATCGAGTAAGCTTTAATACGGTCGATCCTTTATTCGGGCGCGACATCTCCTTTTATTTTTTCACCTTGCCCTTTATAAAAATGGCTATAGGCTTTTTGTTCTGGATAATAATAATTTCTATTTTAGGTGCTGGTCTTCAATATTTAGCTAGAGGCTTGATGAATATTAGAGGCAGAAGGATTCAAACCGCTGGCGCTGCCAAAAACCATCTGGCTGTTCTGCTGGCCATTTTTTTCATTATTCTGGCTAGCAGTGTCTATTTTACCAGCATGACTAATTTACTCTATTCTAATACCGGCCCATTTACCGGCGCTAATTATACAGATATTTTTGCCCGGCTGCCGGTATTGTGGGCCTTGGTCAGTATTGCCCTTTTCATCGCCGCAGCTTTTATCATCAGCACCTTCAAACCAATGAAGCGCCTGGTGCCTTCGTTAATAATATTTTATATTGCCGTGTCCATACTCGGCGGTTCAGTTTACTCATCGATCATCCAAAGGTTAGTGGTACTGCCCAACGAGCTGATTAAAGAAACTCCATATATCGAACGCAATATTGCCGCTACCAGAGTCTCGTTTGGCCTGGATAAGGTAATCAAACGCGAATTAGTGGCTGACGAGACCAGTCTTACCAGCGAGGACATAAAAAATAACGAGCTGACTATTAAAAATATAAGGCTGTGGGACCGTAAACCTTTACTAGACACCTTTGGCCAGATTCAGGAAATCCGCACCTATTATGATTTTGTCTCTATTGACAATGACCGCTATACGATTGATGGTGAGTATCGCCAAACCATGCTTTCACCGCGCGAGCTTAATACAGCCAACCTGCCGGCTGCCACTTTTATAAACGAACGCCTGGTATTCACCCATGGTTTTGGCGTAGCTCTAGGTCCGGTCAATGAGGTAACCAAAGAAGGATTGCCTCTACTCTTTGTCAAAGACCTTCCGCCGGTTTCCAGCACTGAATCTATTAAGGTTACCAGACCAGAAATATATTTTGGTGAACTTTCTTCTGACTACGTTTTTGTAAATACCCAAGCAGAGGAATTCAACTACCCCTCTGGCGATGAAAACGTCTTTACTACCTATGAGGGGACAGGCGGAGTTGCCATTGATTCGTTTATGAAAAAAGCGTTATTCGCCGCGGATTTAGGATCGCTGAAAATATTACTATCCAATGATATAAATAATGACAGTCGTGTTTTATTAAACCGAAATATCACCAAACGAGTAAAAAAAATAATGCCATTTTTGAAGTATGACAGCGACCCCTATATGGTGATTACTGACGAAGGCCAATTGAAATGGATTTATGACGCCTATACTACTAGCGATGCTTATCCGTATGCTAATTCGGTTTTAGCGGCCAACACAGATACCAATGTAACTCCAGCTACTAGTGTCAGACGCATTAACTACATTCGTAACTCAGTAAAAGTGGTTATCGACGCCTATAGCGGGGCCATGAAATTTTATATTGCCGATGAGCAAGACCCCGTCATCCAAACCTACGCTAAAATTTTCCCTGATACTTTTGTAGCCTTAGACACTATGCCAGATGATCTCCAGACCCATATTCGTTATCCGGAAGATATTTTCAAATACCAGACCTTCATTTACTCCACTTATCACATGGAGGAGGCTCAAATTTTCTATAACAAAGAAGATAAGTGGGAGGTTCCACGAATCAGCTCGGAGCGTGATGACCCCATGATGCGCCACATGATCATGAAGCTGCCGGCCGAGGAGAAGGAAGAGTTTATATTAATGCTGCCCTACACCCCGCGCAACAAGGATAACTTAGCGGCCTGGATGGTAGCCCGGTCTGATGGGGATAATTACGGCGAACTAGTAGTCTACCGCTTTCCTAAGCAAACACTAATTTTTGGCCCCAAGCAGATAGTCAACAGAATTAATCAAGACGCGGATATATCCCAGCAAATATCTCTGTGGGACCAACGCGGCTCAGAAGTGATCCGCGGTAACCTGCTGGTCATACCCATTGAGGAATCATTGATATATGTCCAGCCGCTCTATTTGAGGGCTGAGGGCGGCAAGATCCCCGAGCTCAAGCGCGTTATTGTAGCTTATAAAAACCAGATTGCCATGGGAGAAACTCTTGATGAGGCACTAAATGCTATTTTCAGCGGGGCTATTGCTGCTACGCCGGAGGAGCCAGCTGACACCGACGCAGAGCCTCCAGTGGTCGCTACCACACCAGAAGATTTAGTTTCCCAAGCTAATACTCACTACCAAGCAGCGCTCAACGCTCAAAAACGCGGTGACTGGGCAGCCTATGGCCGGGAAATCGAAGCACTGGGAAATGTCTTGAATCAATTAAAATAATTTAAACGTTCTTTTCAAAAGAGGTATAAGATGATTCAGATAATTGACTTTCGACGTAACCATTTTGAGGGCATGGTTGATTGTTATCGCCACGGATTTCCAGAAGGACACAACCGCTATACTCTAGCCAGGTTAAGCAAATTTCAGAGGGACTCAATTTTTCTAGCTGTCAATGATCTGAACCAAGTCATAGGCGTGCTGATTGGCATTACTTCTGCGCGTGAAGCTTGGTTTACCGCACTAACCTTGCTACCAAACGTGGGGAACCCAAAACAAATCACTTTTCAGTTAGCCTATAAGTTGTCTAACCGATTGATTGAACTGGGCTTCGACGAAGCGTTCCTAACTACGGAGCGCCGGAGTATACTTCGTCTGGTACAGCGTGTGGAGGCGCCACACATAGAAGAAATACCAAATTGCTATTTTGATGGCAAAAAACGCTGGGTAGTAACTGTTAATCATAGCAATTTACCAAAACTTATCGCACTCATGAATTAAGAGCATTTTTAAAAAACGTTCTCAAGTGAACGTTTTTTTTAATCAATTAATTATCGAAATTAGTGAATACTTAAGTCGTGCCTATACTGGGCACATGATTATTTCATGAACTCCCAACAAGGAGGTTTTACCATGAAACAATCAATAATGCTACTCTATCCAAACCCGTTTAACTTGATCGTACGGTAGGCCAAGAGAAAATGCCTGCATACTAACGGATTATTCTGGATAGTATGAGAGCAGCTTAGGGGCGATACATTTTATAGTGTCGCCCCTCTTTTTTTATTGTTCCCCACTAAAATAGAAGCCCGGGGCAGTGAAGCACCGGGCTTGATTAACGATCAGAATGTTGTTCTTAGGCGGCTAAATGTTGAATAAGTATTCTTTCAACCTTTGGACCGAGTTCCTCATAAGTGAAGACGGGACTATAGTCAATTTTCACTTGATAAGGACGAAGTTCTACCGCGCATATTCCAGAAATTTGAAATAACGCTTTTACATATTCAGTCTGCTTATTTAGTTGAGCACTTGGATTGCCAAAGGTAATGACATTCTCTTCAGTTATCATATCTGACAAGGAGATATAAGTTGTGTGATAACCTGAAGTTTCAAAAACATCACATTTAATGCGAAAGTCTTTGTTCCAACCAGCGTACTTCCGCTGAAGAACTTGCCCCGCAGAAACCATCCACATGCCGATTTTTCCAAGTATAATACGTCCTGGAAATTTCCTCTGGATCGATTGCCACCAATTGTGTAAGAACATAAAGGACTCCTTGCCTTGCGCTGTTGAGTGTGGGCTGTCTTGTGACGCAAGGCGGCTTACTTGGGCAAGACAGATAATCCCAAGAGCCATATTTTTACTAACCGTAAATAGTATACTATTCATTGCATTTTGTCAAGGTGTAAACGGTTGATTCCCTGCCCATATAGGCGTAGAGTAGGATATATGAACAGAAACAATCGAGGCAATATATATGAAGGCCTGCGCGTCATGGTGATAAAAAAGAATGATCAAAAGACAGGGCAATTAACAGAAGGCGTAGTCCGTGATATATTAACCAGCTCTGGCACCCATCCGCATGGCATCAAAGTAAGGCTGGAGTCAGGAGAAGTCGGCAGAGTCAAAGAAATTTTATAAACAGTTTAATAAGCTAAATAAACAATATGGATAATAACAGAAGACAAATGCACCAAGCAGTGTGCGATAACTGCGGTAATAAATGCGAAGTCCCCTTTCAGCCTACTCAAGGCAAACCCATCTTCTGCACTGATTGTTTTCGCAAAAAAAATGATCGTGGAGACAATCGTGGAGACGGAGGAGACAGGCGCGGTGGCGGTGGAGGCAGGGACAGGTTTGGTGGCCGTGACAGGCGCGGGGTCAGGGACGGGTTTGGTGGGAGAGAACGACACGGTGGTGGCGGTGGAGGTAATGATCAAGTAGCCGAGCAAATAAAATCTCTAAGCAACAAACTGGATAGAGTGATCAATTTGTTGATTGCGGAATCACCAGGGAAAGAATCTCCAGCCAAAGATGCCTCAGCCAAATCTGCTTCCAAGAAGCCAACTGCTAAAAAATCTGTGGCCAAAGATCCAAAAGCAGCCAAGAAGCCAGCTACTAAAAAGGCAAGTAAAAAGAAATAGCCTCACCTAAGTCCTAAGAGGTAAAAAATATGAACAAAATAATTACAATCGCGATTTTAGTATTAGGCGGAACTTTTTTATTAGCTGGAAATACACTTGCTCACCCTGGTGGTTTAGATGGAAGTGGCTGTCATACTTGTAAAACAAATTGTACTGAAAAGTATAATATTCCTTACGATTTGTATCATTGTCATAGTGGAGATGATCGAGATACTTATACAATTCCAGAAACGGAAACCGCTGATCCGATGCCCACTCCGACTGAAACAACCAACACTAATACTGAAGAAACAACTACTACTCAGGGAACTATTGAAAATGTAAATACAACTACTAGTGAACCAACACCTAAACTTGAACCGGAATTTGACGAGTCAGTTGTAGTGCCATCAACGGATGAAGATATAAATACAAACGTAGACGAAACAACTACTACTGAAGAGATAAATGCAAATACAAGCACTAATAAAACAATTTCTACGACCCCAGTATCAACTGAAGGCGACGAAGAGGATGGTGGCGGAGCATTGGGCATAACAGCTGCAGTTGCAGTTATGGCTGGTGGCGGTTACTACGCTTATAAAAAGTTAAAGAAAAAATAACCCCCACCTCCCACATAACTGCTGATCTATCCGTTATGAAACACTAGGTTGTCGCGTACATAATTGCT
>JADFTK010000021.1 GCA_022560375.1 Patescibacteria group bacterium | reverse complement strand
AGGCGGGGCTGGGGTGTCAGCTAGTGTGTACTGGCAAACTGGCGTGGCCGGTCCATATGCATTTATATCCCCTGTGCCATCAATCGCACTACAGTTGCCATTACACGAACGGGCCTGATAACAATATTGCCTATTAGTTTGCAGGCTCCTATCAATTACTGAATCACTTTGTTTAAAATCTGTGAAGCCTAGATCTCCTCCACCACCGGACGTCCCAGTTGTTTCCTGAAACTGTACGCCAGAACTCGCGTCGAGTAAATTACTAAAAGCCGCACCGGCTGGAATTGCCGTCACCCCAATAATATCTTTAGTGAGAATACTGGCACTAAAGGTAATGTTAGACACTCCCTCAATTGAAGTGTATCCGTTGGCAGAGGCTGCCCTCCCCAGTCTGCCACCAGCAGCACTTTCTCGTGCCCTTACACTCACCGCGCAAAACCTATTTGGTGTAGTGCCTGTCTGATTAAAGATAGTGCCAGATACATTTGAATTGGTACCAGTAGTACACGAAGAGTATGATACGCTGTAGTCTTGAACCGGTTGCTCTGTTTCATTAATCGGAGCACTCCAGCCCCAGAGCATGGAGCTAGTTGTATGGCTCGTTTGGCCTAAATCTTTCGGCTGACAAGGCGGAAGCGTGTCGGTGGTGGTGATTAGGAAAAAGAATCCTCCTAATTCTTCACTCTGTTCGTTACGTACCCGAATCCGGTATTTCTGTGTGGTGTTGCCTACACTGCAAGTTACGTGAGAAAAAACGTCATCTTCAAAAGGGAAATCTTCAAAGCCTGTCCAGTCTTTGGCAAACCATCCTAGACTATTAAAATATGAAAATCCAGCATCAGTGAGAGGCACTATATTTTTCCAGTCTACTGAACCAGAAATACAGTTATCCCCATTATCTGGCTGGCAGTATTGTACCAGATACTTTGTACCAGCTGGATTTTCCACTAAATCGTAAAGTGTTTCTATTAAATCAAGATTACAGTAGTAATTATCTGGTGCAATATTGTAATTGCAAGCGACTGTATAGGTTGGCACCGCCGCTCTAGTATACTGTTCAGCGCTATTGACTGAAATCGCACCACATCTACCTCGTGTATCACAAGCTTGGATATTAACTATATGACGAGTATTAGGACTCAAAGCGCTCTGTCGAAATGTAGGTATACCGGCCATATCATCTGAATTACTTGAATCTACAGTATCAGTCAAGGCATAGTGATCAATAGCCTCACCACTGGCAGGTACTGTCCAAGTCCAATCTAGATAATCCGGACCTTTACCTGATCCTTGAAACCCTGAATCATATTCTACATTCTGTGGCTGGCACGGAGGTAGGGTATCAGTGCCACTAACCGACGGGCTAGAATTACTGGAATTAGCATCATCACCATCTAAAGAGGCGGAGACTCGGAAGTACGGCGAACTAGAAGCGGCATCACAAGTTAAACTGTTCATCCGAGCTATTGCTCCATTTTGAAATGAAAGAGACCAATCTTCAGCATTGTAAGTACCGCCATTGCCTTGCACCGCCGTCCAGCCGGATGAACCATCATTTGAGCGCTCAATCTTATAGTAGTAAGGCGGGCTGGGATTTAGTGTGTCGTTAATAGTGACATCACAGAAATACCCGTCGGCCAAGTTATAACCACATGTCACATCAGGTTCACTAGGCGGATAAATGGTGGTGCATACATCCGTGAATGGATAAGTAACCGCCAAGGTATCAAAATCATAATCATCGGGGATGCTCGCTGGGAAGCCATAATCCACGTCCTCACCGATCAGACCATCAACATTTCTCGATATTGCTTGAAAACGATAGCAGGTAGCTGCTGTGAGTGAATTTACCCGACGTGGATTATTGTTATCCCAATAAGTAGGAGGATCCCCCCAATTAGGAAACTCGGGCATACTACCGGTAAAAGACTGATCCTGAGACACGATGCCAAACCATTTAATTTCCCCCGTATTTATATCCTCAACCGACATCGCATACTCTGTATTTGAAGGATTAAGATGCGTCGTGGCCGGTGAAGTCGATGGACTGATATTCATGGTTACCTCAATACTGTTTGCAGTGACTGTGCCCCTAGTCGGCGGTGAAGGATCACGGGCGCGTGAATAAAATATTCCATTTGTGAGATCAAGAATACTCATATCGTGCATATAGTTGGGGCTCCTGGTATCTTGAGCTGACTCGCCCACATAAAAATCCCTATTGGGATATGGAGCTGTCAAAACGTCTGGGTCTGGATCACCGGTCAATGTAACTATTCCGCCCCCACTAATGCCAAAATATGAAGAAGATACCCATGTTACCCATGGAATAGATCCTACTGATACCCTGTTGTGCGGTGAAGTAGCAAATGGCTCCACAATAGGTGCTATAGTTCCAGTGAAATCACCGTTATATCTCTCGGAATAACCAGAGCCTGTAAAATTTCCATAGATTATAATATTATATTTAGTTGAACCGTCCGTTTGATTAGCAACTAAAGGATAATTGAAACCGCCAGTTACTTCTATTTCGTCCCAGGCAGGTGAACTACCCACCAATTCAGTAAAATTGACAACATGCGCGGAAGTACGGTCATTTTTCACGCTACTATATGCAGAAAATAAACTGGAGCTGATAATTTGAGCACGCGCCCTATAATAGTACAATGTATCTCCAATCAAGTCGTTGGCGTCTCCATCAAAATCATAATCGGTGATGGTACATATCCCACCGGTTCCGGCTGTAGACGTTCCACTACAATCGTAGCTGCCTCTGCTAGCGCCGCAAGATCCGCTAGCACCGGTAGTAGCAGTACATACATTTGTCCAACTACTAACGCCATCGAGAGAGCGCTCTAGCTCCCACGAATCCTCATTATCGGAAACATCAGTAATATCAATATCGAGCCTGTCAAATTCAGAATAAAGTGGAGTCTGGATGGATATAGTCGGCTTAGTCAATACAGTGACTGTCAGAACAGGTTCTAAATCATTTATTGCTAGTGTAGAAAATATTTTGGCCCCATGCCAATTCCAATCATTCACATGACCTTCATGTGGAATCGCGTCTTCCCGCAAACCAATACTGACAGCGAATGCCAAACTAACTGAACTTGGTGAAATATCAATAGTATGAGTACATGCCGAAGGGTTACTCTCACAATATGACTGTGTCCAATTACTTCTGGTAGGGATTGAGTCGCTGGTAGAAAAAGTTCCGTCAAGAGTCGTCATGTTACTAACCTTATCAAACCACTGCTGAATAGTATCTGACGAAGTAAAATAAGGGTGCCTCTCCGAATAAACTTGCACATCAGAATACCCAGCCGGCATAAACCATAAGCCACTAGTATAATAGGGAAAACCCGATACCCTAAGCTGCGCAAAAACTATTGAATCTTCTGGCACAAACTGCAAGTCCGCTGTGGCGAAATACAAATGGGTTCTACGTTTTCCAGTGATACTCTCGATAGCAACCTGTGTCCACTGCTTAGTTACCTGTGTCAATACTAAGGCTGGGTTAGAAACAAAATTCTGCGCAAAAGTATAGCTACTACAAGAAGAATCATTACATGATCGCCACACCTCACCATTTACATTTGTGCCAAATGTCGGAAAGGTAAATGTAGCGTCAACCACTAATGGAAAATTAGCATTTTCTAACCATGCCTTGCCCGCTTCATCCAACACTTTACGGATTATTAATTCATCTCCATTATAAGTAATTTCATAATGCAAATCATAATTCACGGGTACACGCTCATCATTAATATCAGGCTCCTGCACTTCCGGATCCTCCAGTGAATCTGTAAGTGGCTCAACCAGCGTTGCTACATCCTCTTTTTGCACCTCGTACATCACCGGACGTGGAGCCACAAAAACAATATTTTTTGTCCCCGTATCATAGAATGTAATGGAACCATCAATCTGCTCTTTATAGTATACTGCGTTCAATTTTAGTTTTTGGGAAATTTTTTCAATTGAACTTACCCCCGTGGCGTCTAGGACGATAAACTCTTCTAAAAATAAATCTCCACCTACTGTATATCGTGCGTCAATACCATTATATAAATCAGAATAAGTTACAACATTTCCCTCAACCGAAGCAACAGATTGGTTAGAGTCAATAAATGAAAGCGTTACTCCACGATTACCAGCAACTTGAAAACGAATTGCCTCGTCATCCTGTGGATTATTTTTAAAATATGTTTTAAAAACATTAGTGGTATTTTCATATTGGTAATCGGACTTAGAAGCCACGATAGTATTATCAATCTCTTCATACTCTCCGGAATCAGCTAAATACTGTACGTTACGCATTCTAAACTCATAGGTTTCTGTCAAATCTTCCTCATTAAATTGTTTACTATAATTCTTTGCTGAATCCTGAACCATTTTATCCAAAATTAATTCTGGATCAATTACCTCTTCAACGGATACCTCAACAATTTTTTTTAACGAGGGTGTATCCTGGACAAAATTCACATACCCATATATACCAGCTCCGGCTACTGACGATATTAACAGGATTAATAGATATTTAGTGATGTGTTGATTATTATTCATCTTATAATTCACGACAATGAATTGAAGTTATGAATCCGCCGCTATCAATGGTAACGCCTTTGACAAATTGTCCGTCCGAGCACACCGCTATTCCACCGCTGACAGCCACGTCCTCGCCACTACTGCCCCACTGATTATTAACCGCATCTATATCCGTGCCCACATTTATATCACCACCCACACAAATAATTTCACCTCCCGAGCAATCACTGTCTTGAGTACAAGCATTAGCATACAAATGAGTATTACTATCGGTATTAAAACAATGATCTTTCTTTAATTCTGCCGAGCCCGTAATATTAATATTACCGGGCTGCGAAGAAATATTAGTATTACATGTTTCCGCTATCGGGCAGTGCCAGTCAAAAATGCATTCTTGAGTTGTCGCTACCGAACATCTACCAACGTTAGTTTGCAAATTAACCACAGTACTCAAATCCGTGTGACCCAGGCCAGTGCCAGAATAATACTTATGCAATTTAGGAACGCCCACACCATCGGCCTCAGACAACCATAGGTAAGTACCATCAAACACAATCCGCTCTGGCTGAAACGCTAAATTGTACTCGGTATATTGAGTCGGGTCAGCAGCTAAATATCGGTACAGCTTACTATTTGACGAATTAACCACCCATAAATAAGTCCCATCAAAAGCCATGTCCTCGTTGTTCGAAACAGCCGGCCCAAAAGAGGTCATCGGGTGCTGGGCGTTATTAGGATCATCGGCCCAAATTCTCAATAACTTCCCGTCGCTCCCCTCTAAACACCACAGATATACCCCATCAAAAAAAATGTTATTTGGAATACAGTTAGCACTTACATCCCAAGCAGTCATTGGGTTACCAGCATCGTCTGGGTCTTCGGCCCATAATCGTATAATATGGTCGGACTGTGTAGCCACCCAAACATACTCTCCGTCAAAAGTCAGCTGGTATGGCGCTGTAGCGCCAGTCGCCACCAAACTAAATGTCTCAAAACTTCGATTAGCAGCATTAATTTTGACAACCCTATTGGCCGCTAAATCAGTGGCCCAAACATAAACCTGACCATTAACAGTACTAACCGATAAGGAATACTTTATATTAGAGCTGAGCCCGATGACACTATCTGAAATACCAGTGACCGGATTAAAACGGTAAATACTACCGTCCGCATCAGAGCTTAACCAGAGGTAGGTGCCGTCGAAAATAATTGCCTCATACCCCGTGCCAACAGTATAGGCTCCCACTGTCATGCCATCAGACACTCTTATCTTATAAAAGTTGTAGCCATTGGTGTCGATCACATCCGTTCCCAGCCAGAGGTAGGTGCCATCGAAAGCAATTCGAGCTTTTGCCGGATAGCTCGCTCCCCAGTTACCAAAATCATACACCTGTAACTCCTGTCCTGATGTAAAAGGTATTAATGACCCTGGCAAAACCGTGGGTAAAAATGTCCTGGCTACCATGTCGGCCACTGAATTTAACCGGCCGTCAAAGTAACCCGCTAGACCGCCGTTACTATTACTGCCAAAAACAGCGCCTAAAGATTGTGATTGATTGATGGCATGGATGCCCTTTCCATCAATACTTTCTCCTCGGACCCCGACACTATTGACACTCGTGCCCCGGACACCATACCCGCCGGAGACATTACTATATCCATAGACTCCGACCTGCCCGTTGGTGCCAGCTGATCCGAAGACACCCACATTGTCACTGCTATAGCCACTGACCGTGCGGCCACTGATTGGCACAGCCTTGGTCCCTACTTGCACTGTACCACCAACAATTTCAAATTTATCAACTGATAATTGTGTGCTGGTACCAATGCCTACCCAGTTACCACCAGAATCTACATAAAGAGTATCCGTACCCACGGTTAATAAATCACTGTATAAATAAGGAGTAAAGAATTTAGCCCCGGCACCACGGACTTCAAGTGGTCGCTTAGGGGAAAAAATCAATGAAGTAGCTTGAGTGGGATTGTAATTTGGATCTAATAATAAATATCCCTTCTTAGCTTGATCTTCACCACCTGTAGTCAAGGGTGGCGCCAGCTGCTCCAACGGCGGCGGTGAACTTGGCTCTATCCATTCAGCTTGTGTAACTTTTATTCCGCTAGCCAATAAAATGATTCCCAATACAAACACTAGGCTAAAAAGCGCCTTTTTTTCTATTAAATTAATTTTGTATCTCAGCTTTTTCATTACCTTTTAAGTTTTTTTATCCTATGAATCATATTATTTGGTTTGGACTAAAGCGAACGGCAATTAAGTTCATCTGTACCGGTATTAATGCCTTTTACAAATTGCCCGTCATCGCAACTGGTACCAAAGCTTTTAACTATATCAGATGTCCCCTCCCAGATATTATTTGGCACTACTAAATCACCAATTACCGTTAGATTAGCCCCAATATTAGCTTCCCCGGCCGTAGCAAAACTTCCGGCTTGGGCCGTACTCGGCATAGTACCATATAGAGAGACGGATCCAGCTAAATCAGTGATCCCTAAACCACTGCCGGAATAAAATTTGTGCAATGAGTACGTATCAGCACACACCTCGTCACTTAACCAAATATAACTGCCATCAAAAACAATCCCCGATGCACCACTACACTCACTCACCCCGCCGTAGGCAACACTCTCTTGCACCTCACCAGCGGCGGACATTATTCTTGTTAAATAACTTAAGCTGTTATCTTCATAAGACACCCATATATTAATCCCATCAAAAATAACACTCCGAACTGAAACGGGATTTGACGTTATACTATAGCTTCCTGCAAGTATAGGTGTAGCGCTGGAAGGATCTATCTTGAAAATACTATCCTCACCTCCAGTCGGCTGTTCAACACCAACCCAAAGGTACGTACTGTCATATATTATAGTCGTGGGTTTCAAAGCTCCAAAGTTATATATATCATTCGTAACCGTACCGGTATCAATCTCAATTTTTGAAATATTATTAGAGGTGGTATTAATTACCCAAATGTTTGTGCCATCAAACGCCATCATCGTCGGATCATCGCCAACTGCATACGAATCTACCGACCCACTGCTCGGATCAACTTTAACTATCTCGCCATCAACACCAAATGTTAACCACAAATCCTGCCCATCAAACAATAAGTCGGCCCCACTGCCAGCATAACCAGTAACAATCGTACCTACTACTGACCCGTCTATTGCACTTATCTCGGTTAGGTCACCGTTGCCATTACTTACCCAAATAGCAGTACCATCAAATATAATCCGTTGAGGCTGTGTACCAGCCGAGTAATCAGCTATCTTGACGCCATCAGCAGATCGAAACCTGCTCACTGTATCAGCCTCATTATTGGCCGTCCAAATATACGTGCCATCAAAAACAATATCCGTCGGGGCAGACCCGGAACTGTCACTGATCTCCCTAACTTCCCAACCAGAAGTATATGGTACTTGCGAGTACTGCAAGCGGTTAGGTATAAATGCCCGTCCCACGATCTGTTCAGAACCAAATACCCGTTGAACAAAATATCCCGCCCAGGCACCCAGTCCCCTGGCCTGGCCATAAATACCAGCTACTTTCACGGCGGCAGCTGGATCATATTGGGCTGAGCTACTGCCAGTCACAGCTGATGATACCGTACTTTCCGCTCGGATACCGGTTCCTCCAAATCCATAAACACCGATACCACTAGCGCTAGTGCTCTGACCCAGGACAGAGACAGAGTTTACGCCGGTTGATTCACCATATACCCCAAATGTATCACTGGTTGATGATATGGCTGCTCCGCTAACAGGGGAAGTCGCATTACCCACCGTTAAACCGCCACCGACAATTTCCAATAGCGTAGCAGGAGTAGTCGTACCAACTCCAACTCTACTATTAAGGCCATCCACGTACAGTGTATCAGTATCCACAATAAAATTTCCGCCAGCTGGTACTTGAAGATCATTAATATAGACGTCATTTGGCCCATACACCTCGAGTGGATATAATATATCTGGCAGAGTGCCATAAGGATTGTATAAAGGATTCAGCTGAAGAAATCCCTTCTTGGCCTGGTAATCAGAACTCGCAGTTAAGGGTACAAAAATATTGCCTTGGGGTGCTTCAGCGGTCGGTTCTTCGTATGCCGCTTTGACGAACTGCATACCGGCTGATGCCATAAAAATAAAAACTAAAAATCCGATACAAAAAGTGGCTGTGGTACCTATCATTTTAATTTTATTTTTTAACTTTTTCATCATTCTTTTTTAAAGCGGGCGGCATTCAATTTTTGTCACCTGATCACTGCCGTTGACCTCGATATTTTTAACAAAATATCCATCAGGACAATTAAAACAATTTGCTGTGCCTTCACAATTCACAGAGCCACCCTGGGTAATGGGAATAATAGTATCACTAGCGCCACCCCATACATTTCCTGATGTACTTAAATTCCCCTCTGAGGTCAAAACACCGCCAACTGTACCTGATCCTGATAAACTAAAACTGCCTGACTGTGATTGTATAGTACTATTGTTTTGCAAGGTAAGCGTGCCACTCAAATTAGTCGAGCCATATCCAGTCCCCGAATATATACTGGTTAATCCCGTACCAGTAGAAACCCAAAGGTAAGTACCATCGAATAATATCTCAAGTGGAGATGATCCTAGTATAAAATCTTTACGCTGAGTAGGGTCAGCCGCTAAATAACGGGATAGATTCTGACTGGTCTCATTCCCTACCCAGAGATAGGTACCATCAAATGCTATGCTAGTTGGCCCATCACCGGTAGAATAATTCGCATACTGCTTAGGCTTAGCAAAACATCCGCCAAATCCAGTACAGTCGCTATCTATTTGACAAATAGTTTCTTGTGCTTCAGAACACACTTTGGTGCCTGATAGATAAAAAGAGGTTAACGTATCAGCATCTTTATTAACCACCCAGTAAAAATAATTATCGAAAAAGATATCCTGCGGATTACTACTTACTAGTCCATCCCACCTTACCGAGTCATTATTAGATGGATTAATATTTATTACGGCATTTTCCAAGCTGGATAATGCCCAGAGGTAACTACCGTTGTATATAATTTTCCCGAGTGAATTTACTGTGGCTGTTACTTGAAAGGAACTGCCTACTAATTTGCAAATACTGTTAATTTTGTGAATTCTACCATCCCCACTTGCCGTCACCCAATAATATTGGCCATCAAAAGTAATGCCCTGCGGACTGCTACCACCTGGCATCAAATAAGTACACAAAGTGCTGCCTGAATACTGGTCTATCTTAATGACCTTATCATCTCCAGGAGCAGTTACCCAGATATTACTACCATCAAATAGCACCTCGCTAGGATTACCTGATACTGCTACATCAAATATTTGAAATCCATCGGCCGCTCTTATCTTATAAAGCTTGCTGGCATCCACAGCATATATATACGTACCGTCAAAACTCTTGGCTTTAAACCCCACACTACTATAGGTATAGCTGGCCACTTGTTGCCCCGAAGTATATGGCACGATTGATCCCTGTAATTGCGTAGCTAAAAATTTCGCCCCACTGACCACACTGCTCGACTCTAGAATGCCTTGAAAATAGCCTGCCCAGAGAGCTGAAGGATTTGTGTTCTCTCCATAAATAGCAAAACCAGTATCACTAAAACCAGCCACAGAACTAACTACTGAAGGAACAGTAGTATGCATTCCTTCGATGGCGGTACCTAATATGCTGACTGCCCAAATACCAAAACTGGTTGACGAAGTCGCTATCCCCTGAACACCATAGGTGTCCCCTGAGCCAAAAACTGCTTCACTGTCACTACTAACTGCCTGTATACCAGAACCACTACCGGCAGTCACCTCCATGGTTCCACCACTTACCTCGAGCACCGCTCCGCTTTCATTGAGACATGGACCAAGGCAAACCCGATCATTGTCCGCATCTACAAAGAGAGTGGCTGTCGAAAATCCTGACTGAAAATTATTTTCTATGATAGCATTATTCAATATGGCCCCAGCTCCCAGTACCTCCAATTGATAATTAAAAGGACCGGTAACGTCATCCGTACCCAGCCTTAACGCCCCCTGCTTGGCTTGATTGCCCTCACCGATATTTAAAAAACCTGGCGTGTTATTCTCTGGCGGCTGGTCCGTTGGCTGGCTTAGCGCCGCCAAGGCATCACTACCCAATAAAACAGAAACTATCAATAAACAAAAAAATAAACTAAAAATAGCCCATGGTATCGTGCTTTCCTTTTTTTTATCGATAAAAAACACGCTCCTTTACAATGTTAAGTCAATAAAATTTTCTAATTTCCCTCTTGCATTCACCCTTACTGTAAATAAAAAGTAATTGACAAAAATATTAGTATCTACAATAATAAAAGAGAGATCATGGATAGATATTAAATAAATTTTAACATAATTTAGTCCTAAAGTCAACTAAAAAAAGTATTTTAATGCCTGAAAAAAAATCCACTCCTGATAAAGCAAAAATTGCCTTAATTGGCTCAATAATCATATTAATCATAGTCATTGGTATCGGCATTACCAGTTTCTATTTTGGTAAAAAGCAGGGTCAGCGACAAAGATCTCCTATACCAGTTATTGATTTGTCTAGCTCCTCCATCCCCCAAGTGCTGGGAACAGAAATATATAATTGGAGCGGCACAGTCATTAGTCTAAATATTGGTGATTCTAAAATAGTCTTCCAAACAAGCAGCCGCGGCACTAATGGTGAATTGCAAACAACAAACATCACTGCCTCAATTGATTCATCAACTCAATTATTTCAGTGGGATCTGTCCCGGCCACCGTCAGACCAAGCTAGTAGCAATCGTACACCCATTGCCTTATCCCAGTTTAAAGCTGGTCAACAAGTCGTAGTCAAAGCGAATAATGATATAGACACCCAAGGTGAGATTGAAGCTACAACAATAAATCTTATTATTCCCCCTAATTAAATTTAATTTTTAAAAAATAAATAAAATTATGTCCACAACATTATGGGTTGTCATCGGTCTCGTGGCACTAGTGGCTTTTTGGCTGATCGGCATTTATAACAGTTTAATAAGACTGCGTAATCGTACTGATGAAGCCTGGTCCGACATTGATGTACAGCTCAAACGTCGTTACGACCTAATCCCTAATTTAATAGAAACTGTCAAGGGTTATGCCAAGCACGAGAGCCAACTCTTCGAGAAAGTAACGGAAGCCCGGACCAAAGCCATGGGCGCCCAGGGCATAGCAAAGAAAGGTGAGGCCGAAAATATGCTCAGCGGTACCCTCAAAACCCTGTTTGCAGTTTCTGAAAATTATCCGGATTTAAAAGCTAATGAAAATTTTCTAAAACTGCAGGATGAATTATCCGATACAGAAAATAAAATTCAAGCCTCCCGTCGCTTCTACAACGGTAATGTCCGTGATTTCAATACCAAAATTCAAGTCTTTCCTAATAATATGATGGCTGGCATGATGGGTTTCAAAAATTACGATTTCTTTGAAGTCGAGGGTGAAGAGGAAAAGAAACCCGTTGGAGTTAAGTTCTAGTAAACAATAATGGCTTTCGCGTAGTATGTCATTCTGAGGGAGGTCGCCTGCGGCGACCGACCGTGAGAATCCCCTGGTTATCAGTAAAAATTCTTGGCGGAGTTTACCCCAATGTATGGAGTGTCTTGAGATGATAGTATAACAAAACGCAAAGGTCTTTTAGTATAAAAATGCCAACCACCTATACACATATCGCTTCCAATAAACGCAAATCGATCATCTTGATTGTCTTGTTTATTGTAATAATTGCCCTGGTAGGTTGGGCTTTTGGCCAATATACTGATTTAGGATATCTAGGATTAGTCGTAGCTATACTGTTTGCTTCAGGCATGTCTCTTTTCGGATACTACTCCGGAGATAAAGTGGCTCTCTGGACAGCTGGTGCCAAACAAATTACCAAGGAACAAAACCCTTACGTATACCGGCTAGTAGAAAACCTTTGCATTACCGCCGGCCTACCAGTGCCAAAGATTCATATCATTAACGACCCGGCTATAAATGCCTTTGCTACCGGGCGCGACCCTGACCATGCCTCTATTGCTATTTCCACTGGAGCAATTGAAAAGCTAGAGAATGAGGAGCTGGAAGGGGTCATTGCTCATGAACTTTCACATATAGGGAATTATGATATTAGACTGATGACGCTGGTGGTGATCTGTGTGGGCATCATAGCCTTGCTCTCCAGCTGGTTTTTCCGTATAAGTTTATTTGGCGGGGGCCGGAGAAGTGGCTCTCGTGGTGGCGGCCAAGCTCAATTCTTGATCATGATATTTAGTTTAGCTCTGCTAATTTTTGCCCCGATCATTGCCCAATTAATTAAGCTAGCTGTGTCGCGTAAACGAGAATTTTTAGCAGATGCCTCCGGAGTATTGCTAACTCGTTACCCGGATGGCCTAGCTAATGCCCTGACAAAAATTTCAGCCAATAATCAACCCATGCTAAAAGCCAACAACGCCACAGCCCATTTATTTCTGTCCAATCCCTATGGTAAAAAATCTTTCAAAGGATTATCAAAATTATTCTCTACCCACCCCCCGATTGAGGAACGCATTGCCGCGTTAAAAAAAATGAGCTAAACTTAACGCCTATGGAAAAGCAATTACCACAAGTTGCTACTGAAGTAAAAACCAAGCTAGCTACCGGCACTAAAATCGCTCTAGGCATTATGATTGTTACGGGGATAGGTGCTGTCATAGCCATAGTTGCCGGACTATTTACTGCCTAGTTAAATAACAAAAAAACTCCAACCTCTTAGTAAAGACTGGGGTTTTGGGTTGTGCCGAACACCGATTCGGCAGCTGTTTGACCTTTTATACTGGATGCAGGCGTATGAAGCGATCTAGTATTTCATAATATGGTCTTGAAAGATGAGACCATTCTATGCTTATTCGCCGTTTGTTGCCATATTGGAGATGATAGTCTTGGTCTTCTCTCCTAATTTCTAATAGCTTACCGCGGGCAATTCTGGGTAAAACTTCTAAAAATGTTATCAATAAATGCGTATATAATTGTTCCTCCGTTTATGTTTATACTTTCGCTTACGTCCAAGCTGGTAGATGAGCACATCCATGAACTCTTCGAGTTCTAGTTTGGCCAACATAAAAAACCATTGATGCCTGGTACCGTATAGTAAATCGACATGGGTTGAATTTATCGTACTCTCCCTGTACTTTTGCAAAAAACTCTTTTCCGGTACCGATTCCTTTCGCTTTTTTTTCACAATCCCTCCTCCTTGGCATAATGAACCGTTTTGTTAAAGATCCTTTATCCAAAAATTGCAAAAGCTATCAGGGTTGTCAAGAGCAGTAGCTATTGACTTTTAGGGGACAGATTATTATAATTAAACGCAATAAGTAATATAAAGTTGAATAAATAAATGGATAATAAAATTTTAAATAAATTCACTACCCATTTAAAAAATGCCCTCAAGGAAGCTAGGGTTTTTAGTAATGGCATTGGCTGTGCCTTGATAAATCCTGAACATCTCGTCTACGGACTGATTCTCCAGAAAGGGAGTATCGCCGCCGAAATACTATTGAAAATGGGACTCACCGCCGAACGAGTAAAAAGCTTAGTAATGCAAAGAAATAAAACTGTCATATCAAATCAAACTAATTCCGGCGTTCAGAAACCTGCCCTGTCCGACTATACAAAAAAGTCCATAGAGAAAGCAGCATTAACCGCCCACCAAAATGGTCATAAATATATTGGCACCGAACATCTACTCGCCAGTTTGATACAGTTAAATACTCCAGCCATGATTGAACTCTGGGAAAATAATCGAGTGAATTTGAATAAACTTCAAACACATCTAGATACCGTAATGCGCAGCACGTCGAAATTTCCTGACCTCACTCAAATATTTGAACAGGCCAAAGAACTGGAAAAAGAAGAAAAGACCAAAGACGGATCCAAAACTCCCGCCTTAGATTTCTTTGCTACTGACCTGACCAGCGCCAAACAGCAAAAAAATATAGACCCAGTCATCGGACGGAAGAATGAAATCGACAGGCTTATACATATACTTTCCCGCCGCACTAAAAACAACCCCGTACTTATTGGTGAACCTGGAGTGGGTAAAACCGCCATAGTCGAGGGACTAGCCAAAAAAATTGTGGCCGGAGAAGTGCCTGATATTCTTTTGAATAAAAAAGTTTTGAAACTTGACCTAAGCTTAGTGGTCGCTGGTACTATTTATCGCGGTGAGTTTGAAGGACGATTCAAACAAATATTAGATGAGATCAAAAAAGATCCTAATATTATTTTATTTATCGACGAATTGCATACTATCATTGGCACTGGCGCAGCAGCTGGATCTATGGATGCAGCTAATATACTAAAACCAGCCTTAGCCAAAGGAGAGATACGCACCATCGGAGCAACTACTTTGGATGAATATAGAAAGCACATTGAATCAGATGCCGCATTAGAAAGACGCTTCCAACCGATTATTATTGAAGAGGCATCAACCGAGGAAACAGTTGAGGTTCTGCGCGGTATAAAAGAAAATTACGAAAAATACCACCTAGTCCACATCACTGAGGAAGCCGTGCAAGCAGCTGTCGAATTAAGCACTCGCTATATCCAAGATAAGTTTTTACCGGATAAAGCTATAGATCTGCTCGATGAAGCTTCTTCTAAATTAAAAATTTCTCAAAAAAGCAACGGTTTGCTAAAAGAAATTCACCAAACAGAGCAGGAGATTGCCAAACTACAAGATGTAAAAAATAGTCTGGTCAATAAAGAAAATTTCGAGAAAGCCCTCAAGATAAAAACTCAGGAAAATAATTTACTCGAACGATTATCAATCTTGAAACAAAAACAATCGCAGGCTGAAAAAAAATATATCGGTAAAATTACAAAAAAAGATATCGCCGAAGTTATTTCTCGCATTACCAAAATCCCTCTGCAGGAATTAATTGTTGAGGAAAAAAAGAAATTACTTAATTTAGAAAAAATACTGGCCAAGAATATATTGGGACAATCTGCCGCCCTGAAAACTGTGGCTGATTTCATTCGCCGATCCCGAGTAGGCCTGTCTGATCCCAACCGGCCAATTGCCTCATTTATCTTTCTCGGGCCGTCGGGTGTTGGTAAAACAGAAACAGCCAAAGTATTGGCCAAAACCATATTTGAAGATGAGCACTCACTCATCCGAATAGATATGTCGGAATTTGCCGAGAGTTTTAACTTGTCCAAACTGATTGGCGCTCCAGCTGGTTACGTTGGCTACAAAGAAGGCAGTAAATTAACTGAGCCGGTACGCCGCAAACCCTATTCCGTCGTACTCTTTGACGAAATAGAAAAAGCCCACCCTGAAGTATTCAACATACTTTTACAAATTTTGGAGGATGGCCATTTAACCGACGCCACTGGACGGAAAGTAAATTTCAAAAACACCATTATAATAATGACCTCAAATGTCGGCTTACAAAGCCTGAACAAGGGTGCCTCCATAGGCTTTGATGCTCAAACTAAAGAAGACAAGAATGCCGCCACCAAACAATACGAGCAGATTAAAGAACAGGTGCTCAAAGATTTAGAAAAAAAATTCAGACCAGAATTATTAAATAGGATAGATAAGATCATAGTCTACAAGCCACTAGGCAAAGAGACTATTCACAAAATTGTTTTGCTACAAGCCAAGGAACTAGAAAAAAGACTAGATAAACAGAATATTAAACTTTCTCTAGACACCAAAGCCGTTCATTTTATAGCGGACAATAGTTTCCAGCCAGATCAGGGGGCCCGTGCTGTTAGACGGTTCATTCAGGAAATGATTGAAAATAAGATTGCTGAGGGACTACTGGATGGCTCGCTATCTTCTGGACGTACAATAAAAGTATCAGTCAAAGGAAAAAAGCTAGTTCTGAAATAATAACACCACAATTTTATTTTCAAAACCTTCCTCAATTAAATACAGGAAGGTTTTATGAATTCAGCACAAAAAATAAAAAAATTCATTATTGATACGATATTTCCTGTGTCTTGTATCGGCTGTGGTTCTGACGACACCTGGCTATGTCATCAATGTTTTGGAGGCATAGCCATCAATAAAGAAATGTCATGCCCTGAATGCAGGCTAGCCTCTAGCACCACAACATGTAATCCATGTAAAGCTACAATTAAAATCGACGGGCTAATTATCTCGACTAAATATGAGGACAAACTGGTACAAAACCTAATCAAGAGTTTCAAATATAATTTTATTCCCGAATTGGCAAGGCCCTTGTCCAAAATAATGATAAAAAGATTATATGACTTTGACAATAATAGTCACTTTCCTATACTATATAATCGATCTGGATCGATTATTATTCCGGTCCCCCTACATAAAAAAAGGCTATTGGCTCGGGGATTTAACCAATCTGCCTTAATCGCCGAGATGCTAGCCAACCAAACCGGTCTGGAATATCAACCTGACATTATTACTAGAATACGATTTACCCAGACCCAGACCAATTTATCCAGAGATGAACGCATCCAAAATCTAAAGGACGCCTTTGTAGCTGATCAAAGCTTCAACTGGTCGGGTAAAAATGCTATACTGGTAGATGATGTTGCAACCACTCTATCAACCTTAAACGAATGTGCCGGTGTGCTAAAGAAGGCGGGCTGTAAAGAAGTATGGGCCATGGTAATTGCTCGAGGATCTCAGGACGACTTAAATGATATAACGCTAAAATAATCTTTTTCTGGAGAGTTGCGCCGAATTGGTAAGGCAGCAGTTTGCTAAACTGTACTCCGCTAAAAACGGAGCTGTGGGTTCGAGTCCCACACTCTCCGATTGACAATTCCCACGGGAGTGAGCGACACAATAATTTGTGCCGCGCTGGGACGAGAAGGGCGAACGATGCTGCGGAATGAAATGGAGAAGCAGTGAGCCCAGGCCCACAGGGGAGTCCCACACTCTCCGCCATCATGTAAAAAAATATGGTGGGATGGCTGAGTGGTTGAAGGCGCCGGTCTTGAAAACCGGTAAGGGTGCAAGCCCTTCGTGAGTTCGAATCTCACTCCCACCGCCAAACCCTCTAAATATATTTAATGAATAATATTATGGCTGACGAATCACTAAACAAGATAACAAATGTAGAAGACCATGGGGATGTTTTAGCCTCCTGGGATTTTCCAGAATTTGTAAAATATCAACGCACCTTAGGCTGGTATATCATTACCTCGGTCGTGGTATTGGCATTTATATTATTTGGCATATTTACCCAAAATTATTTATTCATTGTATTAATTGCCATCTTTATAATAATCTATGTCATGAGATCTCGTCGCGAACCAATTAAATTAAATGTTAGCTTGACCGAAGATGGAATTGAAATAGGTACGGAGACGTTTTATAAATGGAAAGACATTAAAAGCTTCTGGATTATCTATGAACCTCCCGAAGTGAAAAATTTATATTTTGATTTTAAAACTGGGATACGCCCATCAATTTCTATTTCTCTAGAAAGTCAAAATCCAGTAAATATCAGAAAAAAACTACTTGAGTTTTTAACAGAAGATACGGAAAAAGAAAACGAATCATTTTCTGACGGCCTCAGTCGTATGTTGAAATTGTAGAGCTTCCTGCGTCCATAGCCACTTACCTCGTTCGGGGACATGGCAAACCAGACGGATATATCAAACATTTTACCCTTGCCCTCGTCGTTTCCCTAGACTTCGCCCCTTCGTTAAACTCAGGGTCTTTGCTCGGGACAAGCAACGGACCCCGCACCAAAACTTTCGGTTTGATACGGGGCAAATAGAACACAATACTAAATTTATGCGCCCATAGCTCAGCTGGATAGAGCGTAAGCTTGCGGAGCTTGAGGTCAGAGGTTCAAATCCTCTTGGGCGCAATTTAATATTTCAGTGAGATTCTCGAAGCGAACTAAGTGAGCGTAGATCCCGCATATTAACTGTGCGGGGCTCTTGAGGGCAAACATTTTTTTATTATTCTGAAAACTTATTTTTAGTAATAGTGAAAGTATTGACAAAAGCATAGCACCATGCTAATGTAATATGCTTTGTTCCTTATACATAGATTATTACAAAAAATACTAACTGTGAAAATATAGAAAAGAAGGAGGATCGAGTGAGAACGTTAGTAAGTGAAGGAGAGCTGGGTACGAACGTACCAATGGTCATGCTACAATTCAGCTTCTCAACTAAACATCCAATGCCTGTATGTTTTCACGAACTACCTGATGAAACTGATCAGGAACACATCAAGCGTAAGACTGAAGCTGTTCCCGGCAATCAGTTTATCATACCAGGAGAGAACAATATTGATCTAAGCCAAATCACCCATGACCTAGAGCAGACCGGGTATGTACTCGTCTCCGCGGCTCGGCAACGCCGTACAAATAATCGCCAACCGTACAACATGATTCGATTTTTCTTTATCTTGCCGGATTATATTTACCAGTCGACAGATAACCAATCCTTTCGGAGTACGTGTCGATCAATGCTACAGCTGATAGCCCGCGACGCGATGTGGAGAGTACGAGCATATCGTAACCAGTATTTCATATACGGTACA
>JADFTK010000062.1 GCA_022560375.1 Patescibacteria group bacterium | reverse complement strand
GATTATCATCATCATCTAATACCGGAGCAATTACTGACTGGCGAGTTACGTGGACAGCTACCGTACGGTAATACTGGCGAGCATCCATCTTACCAATCTCACCTAGTACTTCCCTTTGTCGGTGGTTTTCCTCCATTAACAATGTACGTCCAGTCTCCGGATCTTTAATGGCAATATTTTGCTCGTGGTGTCCAGCTTCCTTGGCTGCCTGAGATGCTGAGGCTAAAGCGCGCAGGCGATATTGATCTTCAGCACCTGATTTCAGCGAAAGCTCTTCACCATTGGGATCGTCGATGTACTTCCGGTCAAGCCCCACATATGCAACCATGAATCGTTTCATGGAATCGGCATTCTTTTTTTCAAATATTTTTTTTACTTCCTCCTCATTATAACCAGTATCCATAAATTTCTGCTTAATCTTATTGGACTTTTCCGTGCCTTCTTTTTTATACATGACTGAAAAATCTTCAAAAATGTCATCAATATTGCCCGAACCTGAAGATTTTTGCACGGATGCAGCGCGACCAATTTCACCTTGCTTACCTTTGTCCATAAATCTACGTAAGGCTTGATCGGAAATATCCTGCCGCGAAGCCCGTGGACCTAATTCCTTTGAATCACTAGAAATCCTCTCTTGAATTATTGATGCCTGAACCATTTCCTCGCGCCGTATCGCCGCATCCTTACCTTTCCACATAACTTCTGCTACAAATTCACCGGTGCCCACTGTTTCTCGTTTCGCCTCATCAAACTCTTTCCCGCCCTTCTGGGCAAAACCTTTCCAGAATTCAGGGGTTACCATTCTCCGCCACGGCATCTTCCCTTGTTCCACATCATGTTTCGATGGCTCGTAAATAAATTTTTTGGCAGCCCAACGGCCGGCACTTTTGACACCGTAAGCGCCTGCCTGGAGCGGTGCCCTGGTAATTTTCCCGGCCAAACGTAAGGGCGCAGACCCCAAAGATTTAATCCTTCCTGACATCTTCCCAGCCACAGCACCTGCCACCCCACCCAGAGTACCCGCCACGGACAAAGCAATCATCAGCATAGCCACCGATAACATGAAACCAAGCATATTTTCGGCGCTGGAAACAGAAGATAAAGAGGCAGCTAGATTATTCCCCCCCACATTCAAAACGCTACCAGATTCAACACTAATGCCTAAATTATCCGTACTGGTTGATAAAACGGCCAGAGATAGCCATAAAAAAAATGCCAATATCGGACCGGTAGTCAACCATTTACCAAAAGTTGACCACCATTGGGAACTATATTTTTGTCCCAAAGGTAATACAGACAAAATGTAAGCAAGAGGTGATAACACCACTAATATCCATAAGGCAATAATGCGCACTAAAAACACTACCAAAATAGCCAACATAACCATTAAAGCTATGATCAGCATAATGATGGCCATAGCCGGCACAGCAATCAAATCAGCATTTGTTACTTGACCCAACTGCGCGGCTGCGTCATTTCCGCTGGGTAGAAGACCAAGCATATTTTTCAACTTGAGGATGCTAGTAAAATTAGCAGCCGCAGTGTCCGCATAAGCATTGACAAAGGTCATCATCACTACTTGGGACATATCAATAAAAAATCCCGCTATTGTTTTAGAAAAGTTAATAAGTACCGCCATGATGACCAGCTTGGCCAGTAGTCTATTGTACTTATAATTTTCAATCTTTAATATTGTCCCAAAAGCGATGACCAATAGCACCATAACAAAAAACATGTTGGAGACATCCCTGACAACTACCCATCCCTTAATCACCGCTGCAGCGTTCGCAAAATCATTATACTGGGTTACATCGATCATGATATCTATAACCACAACTAATAATTTACCAATTAATGATGCCAGCCAAAGCAAAACATTGGAAATGCCTTCGGCAATAGAATCTATAGCAATGCTAAATAATTGAGCTTTAGCCGGACTGGCCACAGCCAAAACGCCCACCAACACAAAAACGCCCAAGGTGATTTTTAGAAATTTAGTCATCTTCGGCTTGGTGGTAAAAAACGAAATCAATTTTTTCCCAAAAGATTTGAGCATATCAAAATGAAATATTCAGAAATTACGTCCGATCTTATAGTCTGGAAGTGTTAATTTCAATACCAGTATTGACCCAATCGCAGACGGTATTGTCTACAGTGATATCTCGGCAATCAGGATGATCGACTGTCTGACATTCTATATCTTTTTTAACAGCGCACCAGCCCCAATTATCAACAACTCTAATTTCTGGAGTAAACTTACCAATTTCTGTATATTCATGTGTGACAAAGACTGTGCCAGAGTCATACTTCCCAACTGTCACATATGACGGCGTATTATCATCCCATCGAACCTCAATATATACAATTGGTTTTTGCTCGGGATCGGCCTTAATATCAAAAGTTAGCTGAATTGTGCCGCCACCAGGAATAATTACTGATGTAGTTTTTGTTTGTAGACCGCCAGCTCCTACTAATATATTTTCAATAACTGGCGGTACGCCGCAATAATCTGCCGGAAATGTTTCCAGGGATCGATCAGCCTGACCTTTGGTAGCACTGTACGTGCAGAGAGGCATAAATTTAAAATCATCATTCCGAATTGCTTGAGTAGCAGCGTCTACATCATATATACCTGTTGCAGCATTCCATGTCCATACACCAAATGATTTAGCAAACAAATCACGCAGTCGCTCATATCCTTGCGCTGATGTTGTAATACCAGATGCACCTCCGCCACCTACTATACATGAGGTATTGCTTAATCCATCGCAGTCAACCACCCTGGTATCAAATGTACAGAACCTCGAAGTATCAGCCCGACAAAATCCTTGCCCAACCCCAATACAGTAGCCGTCGTCAGCCGTATTAAGCGTATTATCAGGCCCTTTAAAACACTTATCCATATCAGCTTGATTCTGGCACTCGTTGAGCGTTGAATAGCCAACCCCCGTGACAAAGGCGGAGCAGAGTCGGCCGGCTGAATCTGCCGGAGCAGTAAAACTATAAGCACTGCCGGCTTTGGCATCATTGACTGATCTCCTCTCAGCATATAATGGACCTTTTCTCAAAACATAGCTCCAGTCAGGTGGCGTGGAAGAATCCGGAGCAGGCTGCACCACGCCGCCAAACGGTAAAAAATCCTGTGCATAATGATAAAGTAAATCCGGAACCTCATAGGCTGATCCAGCATCAGTACGCTGGAACCAAGCTCTATCCTCATCTACTGTCACAACTTGAGCTATTTGAGTGCACTGCTCTTTTAGATAAAAAATTATGGAGGATGCCACGGCTCCACCGCTCTCGGTATCCCACCAATTATAACCAGCACTTGACAGACGTTGAGTGGCAGGGTCAAAACAGAAAGTCACAGTAAATATATTACTGTTACTAGTTAAGCAATCTGACCACGTGCACCATGATTGACTCCAACAATTCGGATCCCATGATGCTGCAAACGTAGGATCATCCAGTTCTTCTGAGGTAAATACCATATAGGCACGGCCATCAGGTGTAGCCCGGGTTGTTTTAGAGCCATATGCACCGGCTCTATTGGGTGATGAATTATATTTTGCATGATCAGTGTTTACTCCCGTAGGATCCCAGTTGGTATGTGAATATGCCTCACCGATTACAGCAATTTTATCAATTTCCCATTTGTAGTAGAGATCTTGAGGATCTAGGTTAATGGGTTGAGATCCCGTACCCTGTTCACCACCACCATTATGGTCAACCCCAACCATGATACCATTCCATGTATCCTTTATTCCAAAACCCCAATTCTCAATATCACCACATTCATTACATTTCTCTCCATTATTACAAGTCCAATAATTACCATTGCCAAGTAATGACCGGCGATAGCTCTCTACTTTATTTAATAGAGGTGAAGCCGGCAAACTTTGATCTGGAGATCCACCACAGTCACCACATGTACATGTATTGATACCTCCCCCATATACATCCAAACGGTCAGTAAATGTATCTGTGCTGTTGTAATTCCCGGCGGTTTCCACACATTGATACAGCGGCCGGCGTCCAGCATAGCCAGTACTGCGCAAGCTGCTGAATACATTTGATTCACCGCGCAGCAGATCTACCGGCCACCAGTTGAGACAATATTTCGGGTGCAACGGATCACGCTCCAGGCAATAACCCTGCCAGCCCTTATAGGTGGTGCTGTTTTCATCAGTGTACTCACAGTATGGAGCATCAACTTTTGGATACAGCCGGCAATCACGATCATTCAAGCCTCCGCTTTCCTGAGTTTTTAATACCGGTTTTAGTGACACATCATCTATGAAAAATTCAACCGGCGGTACATCGCCAGTATCCTGATACCAATGAACTATATTAAGCTGGGCTTTATCATAATTTATAGGTAATCCAGCTTGATCAATTCCT
>JADFTK010000061.1 GCA_022560375.1 Patescibacteria group bacterium | reverse complement strand
ATTATCTGCTGTATAAAAATAGTACCGCTTGGTCCGCGGGTAGCGGCGTTTGAGATCTATTACTTTCTGCAATAATTTTCTTTCCGAGAATCCCTGACGTGATAGATAATCAATCAATTTTTCTTTGATGTGCTGATAGTCATCAGGAGATGGTGCAGTTGTAAGCATAACTCTATCGTCCCTCATTTTGACATTAAAAGCAACCAGATAAAAAAATCAATCCTCGTAATAAAAACCTCTTGTTCACCACAAAAGGTTTTTATTATTTAAAAATCTGATTACTTATTGCTGTGACGGCGGGTATACACTAAAAGCTGGTTTTTCCTCGACTGTTCCATACCCACAAGCTCTATCAGGGTCAGTAAAATCCTTGCCATCTAGAGCTGTAGCGTTGCCATGCCAGTGCCTGCCAGGGCAGCCCTCTTGATTTTCATTATTCTCCGCCTCACTAATATATAGTTGGCTGGTCGGCAAGAGACTCCCCTGATATTCAATTACTTGAATTAGGCTAGACATTGGGCTTGCTTGCCGGCACACACCTCTTCAGCGCCACAAGCTGTCTTTTCATTAGAGCAAATTCCATCTGAGCAAAAAGCTCGGCCTATTTCTTTAATATTGCAGCATACCGGCTCTGGACCTCCACAATCAGAATCAGTAACACACTTCGCGCCACCAGCAGCCATATCAGCTTCTAGTTCTTGAATCTTGGCATCTATTGATAGTGCTCCACCAAAGCCTTCCATTTTGCCCGCAGCTTTGGCTTGCTCAAATTGAGACTCCAGTCTGCTGATTGCCTTTTGTATTTCCGGATCGTATCCAGGAAAGGCGCCGGTACAGGCAGGGCTGCCGCCTTGATAATCAGTGACCGGAATGCCAGTGGCAGGGATACTGCCATATTGACGTTCGTATTTTGTTTCATCACACTCTTTTTCTAAAGCATCGAGGGCGGACATCTTTGAAGTATGAGCCGTTTCCGCTGCTGCGACAGTGGCATCATGCGTGTCTTGAGCAGATTTCTCCGCTGGCTGCTCTGGTATCAATCGCTGACTGGTTGCCAGTCTCAAAAGCAGTCCGACACTCTTCTAGTTTACCAGGATAGGTATCTTCTTCTGGAGGATTTTTCAAACACTCTTCATATTCTGCTTTGACTTCTTCACGTTCTTGGAATTTTGCCTCATCAAATCCATTATCTAAATTTCGTAAAATCTGATCTGCTAACGAGCTTATCTGCTCAAACAGATCTTTACAAGGATCGGCCAGTAACGCCTCTGACTCACATTGCGTCTTGGTATCTTCCAGCGCTCGTCTAGCTTCCCAGTAATCATCGCTAGCTTTTTCCATGGCTGTTCCTAAAGTTTCCGCGGCCTTACTTTTTCTGTCAGCCAGTTCATCAGCTACTGCTAAACGGGTGGCCGCGATTTCCTCACAGGCCACGTCTGTACTCACTCCTTCAGAAAAATCTGCAATATTATCACCATCACCAATATTACCACCACCATTATTATCGTTGTTCAATAAGAAAGCTCCGATTCCGCCTAAAACTATAACTCCAATAACAGCTGTGACTACTTTCATGGATATTTTCATATAATATATTTAATTGATAATAATAATAATTATTAGCTTACTCCCAATTGTAACTATGGTCGAAGCTTTCGCCCCTAGACAACAACTAATAAAAGCGTTCCTTAACTATACACCCAAAGAATTAATATCCCTCAACACCTGCTCAGCGTGCTCGGCCGGCTTGACCGATTTATAGATTTTTCTGATAATACCTTTTGTATCAATCAGAAAGGAAACTCGGTTGGGTAAAATAAATCCATTAGCACCAAAATTTTTAGTCACTATCCTGTCAGTGTCAGCTAAAAGAGGGAATTGCAACTCATGTTTTTGCTCAAATTTTTTGTGACTGTCGACACTGTCAGCGCTAACCCCTACAATATGCGAAATCTTACTTAATTCAGAATAGTTATCTCTGAAAGTGCAGGCTTCCGTAGTACAACCGGGTGTAAAATCCTTGGGATAAAAATATAATAGCAACCATTTATCAGAAAAATCGCTTAAATTTCTAATCTTCCTATTTTGATCAGGAATATTTAACGCTGGCGCCTTGTCTCCTACCTTTAACATATTGTTTACAAAAACTTTTAATGAATTTAGTAATTAAATATTACCTTACTAAAGGCAAAAAATCAATCCTTGACACTTGTCCTGCAGATACATATTCTTAGTCTATGAAAAAATAGATGCGCATTAGTCTCATTATAATAGGTTCCCTTATCATAATTACAGTAATTGGTTTTGGGGCATTGTCTTATTTTACTGGCATTCCTATTAAAAGTATTGCTAACAAAATTACAGCTAATATTGGTTTGCCTGAGTGCTCTGACGTCCAATTCACAGTTTCACCTATAGATTTGGAAAATTTCGAATCGATCGTCCCACTTGGAAATCTTAGCCCCCCAGCCCATACTTTCCCCACCGATCATATCTATTTTAACTTCAAGGAAGGGGTTCAGGATATTCCGGTGTATGCCCCAGGTGACGTTACTATTACTGAAATCAGCTCTACCTATCAATCCTGGGCTGATCCACCGTACACTGATTACTCAATTAATTTTTCACTCTGTGAAGGAGTCAGCGCCTACTTCATACATGTCCAATCTCTGACAGCCAAGCTCCAACAAGCCTTCGATGAAAATAAAGGAGGCTGCGAAAGCTACGAAACTGGAGATCGGGCCGTCACTAATTGCCGGGCGGGAGTAAAAATCGAAGTGACAGCTGGAGAGATTCTCGCCCAGACCGCTCGTCAAGGGCAGCATAATTTTGATTTGGGAGTTTATGATTTCAATCAAGAGCCGTGGGCTTTTGCCAATCCAGATCGCTGGGCCAGAAATAGATCTAATTATTCTAATACTAGGTGCCCACTGGATTATTATGCTGGGGAATTGAAAGAAAAACTATTTGCTACCCTAGGTGATGGTAACTATGGTGGCTATGGTATTGGCGTTCGAACTATTGAGCCAATTTGTGGAACAGTGGGGCAAGACGTTCCTGGTACAGCCCAAGGCGTATGGTTCTTAAAAAACTCTGCTTCCGGAATGCATGTTGGCGAGGACCAACACATCGCTCTGGTTCATGATAATTTTGATCCAACCAAAGGTGCACTATCACTCGGCATAGCTCTGGAAGATCTCGGCATCCCTTCTAGGGTTTACTTTTTTGTACCAGAGCATGAAGGTCTATACAATAGAGAGCTCAGTGAAATCCAGGCAGGGTCTGACGTCTATTGTTTCAATGGCCAAGGTGGTGCCGGGAACAATTTTTATCAAATCCCCATATTAATTCAGTTAGTGGATGCTACGACCATCAAAATAGGCAAGCTGAATGCCCTTGACTGTGAAACTGGTCCTTGGGCACTGGGACAGTTTGTAGAATTCGAGCGATAAATAAAATCCTGGTTTGACATTAATAGAAAATAATTCTAACATTACGGTGCTTTTTCCAGCATTGTCTTAGGCCTTCTTTCTCAATAACCATACATTCCCATTACCGTATGGGAGAAAGGAGACAACCATGTATTATGGTGCTGGAAGTGATTGTACCTGCCATTTTAGTGGTGCAGGCAGTGGCTGCACTCGTTACTATGGCGCTGGAATGGACGGGTCGTAGAGAAACTTGTTTCTCTCGGCTAACATATGGGCGGTATGCTAAATACCGCCCATTTTTTATTGAAATAAAATAATAGCTATAAATGCTATTCTATCTTAAGTATCTTACACTCAATTTCTTTCTTGGCGAGCTTGATGGTAAAGGCATCACCGACTTTTTTTCCGATCAGGGCAGATCCAATAGGCGAGGTGTGCGAAATAATTCCTTTTTCCGGATTAGTTTCAGTAGACCCTAGTAATAAATAATTTTTTTTCTGCCCAGCCATCTCTATAGTCACCCGGTGCCCGAGTCGAACGCGATCCGTGTGGCCGCCAGACGTAATGACAATGGCGTGCTTCACTGCTTCTTCTAAATCTAGTATTCGCTGGTTAATGCCTCGCAGACGCCCTTTAGCCATTTGGTAGGCAGCATTTTCAGAAAAGTCCCCCATCTCAGCTAGACGCTTCACCTCAGAAATTGCCTGAGGTAAATTTTTGTTCTGAAGCTTTTCCAACTCCTCTTTAAATTCCTTAGACTTTCTAATTGTTATATGACGATCAGGCTTACGGTTAGTATATTTTCCTGGCTTTCGTATGGGAACTCTCATTTAATTTTACTTATAATACTCTTAACCTCATCCTGTGTGTATCCTTTCTGCGCCAGATAAGCATACAGCTTTGATTGGATGGCATAGCTATCCTTAGTTGATGGGTGTTTCTCGAGAAGCCGCTGGTACTTTCGCTTGGC
>JADFTK010000060.1 GCA_022560375.1 Patescibacteria group bacterium | reverse complement strand
CGCTGGATAATATCACCAGGTTTGCACCAATATATACTGCCATAGGCGTAGCGATAACCAGTTGGCAAGTTATACCTATAGCCGGTTGCCCGCTGCACCACGCGTCTTGCAAACACCTTGCAAGTTCCGCCGATTCCGTATCCCTTACCATCATAGTTCCAGTCACCCGCCAGCCACCACTTATTACCGTAGTAATACGTGCGCCTAGACTGGCCTCTCTGACCTTGCAAGTACTTTGTACGCGACAGTGCATAACATACCTCACGCCAGACCGCATAACGCCAGTAGCTAGACAATGATGAAGATGCCGTAGATGTCAGTGCACGCTTATCTGAATCAGGAATCTGTGATAATTTCAGAAACTCAGCGTACAACTCGTCTTCACCTTCAGGAATGTTAACACCATCGTATAGCGTTAAATCCCCATTTTCATCAACCGAGAAACGGTACTTCCCACTTTCAAGCGCCTCTCCAAAGGCTTCCGCTTCTTGCTGCAGGAGATCATTATCCCCCTGTACATCTTCAGTGGTAGCATTGATAGTTTCAATATCATTGTTCACCACCGGACTGGTCGGCTGTTCATTACTGCAGCCAACCACTAACGCCATCACGCAAATCGTGATTAGGAATTTCTTCAAAAACATTTTACTTCTCCTTGAAAAGAATTTCAGTTTTAACTAATAATTTCTGTGGGATGGCAAAGCCTTGTCAAGGAGGACCCACGTCTCCTTGATAATTATTGTGGCAATATTCTCACCTCACTTTCCCGACAGGTCCTGAGCCTGTCGAAGGATCTACTCAATTGTAAAGAGCGGTTTTTTTGATTTGTCCACATGGACTTTTTGGTTTTGTAATCTATATATCCACAGATTTTTTAGACGGCGATTGACTGCGACGGCGCAAAAAATAAACCTACTTTTTGCTAATATTTTTTGGTGTGTTGTAAAAATTTTCGAAGGACTTTTTTACTGGTGCGCCGTCTGTTTTTATTGCGTCCAATGCCTGTTTCTGTCTTTATATTAGCATAAAAATGGCCCTTAGTAAATTAGCAAATAAAAAAATCCACCTGCTAGATGGACGCTAAATTACTAATTATTTATCTGCTTAAGGTGTGGCAATGCCGCCCGGTGATGTCACGTGCAATCCCGGATCTATTCCTTCTGCCCCTACCTCTAGTTCATAGGTCATATCATAATATGAGTATGGCTTACTGCCGATGCCGGTGTAAACGTAAGTCTGTCCACCAGGTACAGGATTTTGGGGCAGCGTCTCCATATAATCCGGAATTAAATTATCCAGCTCCTCCGGGTAATTACCATTATCATTATTATATTCTTGCAAGGCACTTCGTAGGGACCTCATGTCATTCAGTCTAATGGTGTCGCGTATACGTGATTGCTGAATTTGTGCATCAGTCATTTTGGGAGCGGCATTAATGACCGGGGTGGCATCGATGGTAGTTTCTACCAAATTTGTGACTGGAACGGCATCTGTATCTTTATTCGCCAATAAACTGTAGCTGAACAAAGCAATTATCGCCCCCCAGACCACTACCAAAATAATTGGCACTTTGTATGATCTTTTCTTTGGTTGCTCCTGATTTTCTTCTGGCATATAGGGCTATTATAAATTAAAAAAATAAGGCTGTCGAGCAAACTCGAATCACCTTTCTCGTCTAACTTAAGATTTTGACGTTTTGAGATTAAACATGCCATCAATGGCGTGAATTGATCCTTGAGTATGATTACGCCAAATGGCCTCGCCGAATAGCTCACCTACATGCACCACTGTTATGAACTCAGCGGGCAGTTTACCGTGTTCATGTCTGATGGAATCCGTGATGAATACCTGGTCGATCCCAGAATCTTTAAGGTTCTGGATAGCATCCCCGGCCAATACCCCATGAGTGGCAAAAGCGTATACTTTCTCAGCACCCAGCTCAAAAAGTTTGACCACCAAGGCCTTCATGGATCCCGCCGTATCAATGAGATCGTCGTAGGCTACGGCAATTTTACCCTTAACATCACCCAAGACGCCATGCATCTCGGTAGTGTCGGTTTTGGTCCGCCGTTTATCGCCAACGGCGTATGACTCCGTTTTGAGCCGCTTACGATAATGCAGGGCCAGTTTAGCTGCTCCAGCATCCGGTGCTACCGGCACAACGTTTGAATAATCATTATTGGTCAGCTCCGATAAAGCTTTTATAAAAAAATCAGTCGGATACAGTAAATCAGTGGGGATACGAAAAAACCCCTGTACCTGAGTAAAATGAGGATGAAGTATCATCACGTGGCGCTGCGGCGAGGCGACCATGGCCGTTTCTATCTGCTGGGCATGTAAAGCAGCTGTAATAGGAATTCGTGGGCGATCCTTCGCGTCCTGTCGCAGGCCTCCCATGTAGGGCAAAACAGCAGTTACGCTACTAGCATTTGCTAGGGCGGCTGCCTGTAGCATTTGCAGAAGCATATCTTGATTATCGGCCGGAGGGTTGGTGGATTGCACAATATAGACATCAGCACCGCGGACATTCTCCATGATCTGCATTAACTTTTCCCCATCAGCGAAATCAGTCCTGGTGCAGGCGGTTAGCTGCCAAGGCCGATCCATTAAGCTGGCTATTTTACTTTCTATATCGTCACGAAGAGACTGCGAACATCCAGGTCCGACAATTACTTTTAGCTCCATTGGCCTCGTTGCTTCCTCCATGGTCATCAAAAATTATTACTGGTTACACCTGTTATTATATTACAAATTGATTATTAAATTAACCCCTAACGAAAACCTCACCTATCAAAAAACTTGTTTTTTTGGCTTAATTGAATATAATACGATACAATATATATACCAGCGGGATACACCGATAAATTACCTGCCTACTAATGCCCATGCCCAGGTGGTGGAACTGGTATACACGCTAGGTTTAGGACCTAGTGGGGGCAACCCCTTGGAGGTTCGACTCCTCTCCTGGGCACCAAAAAATAAATATGGTTCGGCACGGCAGGCGGGGGACCTAGTAGGAGCAATCCTGTGGAGGTTCGAGTCCTCTCCCCGGCATTTAATAAATAATGTATCGTTATATGAATAAGCACGAAGGAGCACATTCTTTTGATGCTGATCCCGATGAAGAGAAAAAGGAAATACCAATCCCTATACATGACCCCAATGATCAGTTGACGGTAGAACAAATGAAACGGGATTATCCCGATTGGGAAAATCATTATGACGGCGATGCGGAGTTGACTGCTATTTCTTACGAACGAACCCAAGCATTAAGGAAAATAGGAAAAGAACGGGGAATTGGAGGGACTATTCAAGCAATTGGTGGTGATGGATTGAGATGGGCAATCGATAACACTCCTCAAGAAGTAGGTATCAGCTATGACGCTCATGGAATCGCGGGTAAACACGATGCAGTAAGCGAGCTAGATCAGCTTTTGAAAGGAGGGATTGACCCAGACAGACCCTTCTACTCAATGAGTTTTATTTATTCACCGGAGGCCGGCGGAACTTTTGGAGCAGACCGGCCAATAACAAAAGGTGGTTTTGTTGTTGTTGCAGAGAGAAACAAAAAACTACAGGAAGCTGGCATTAAGTGTGTTGTCGTGGGTGAAGAATACAGCCGCGTACTTGATTTGATACAAAAACGCTACCCGGATATAACATTTATTCCCTGGCATAAAGCCCCAGCTCAGTTTACGAAAGAAGTAAATGATGCTGACGGTACAAATATTGCTAGTGAAGAGCTCACGGAAAAAAATCGACCACATTATCATCTTCCAAACAGTAGTGATCCGCGTTCACGTACACCATCTACTCCAACACTTATACCCACTCCGCATGATTCAAAAACAGAAACCGATGATGAGGTTTGGTGAATCGTAGTCTTTCTCTATATATAATAAGTGACCGAGTCCTCTCCCCGGCACCAATCAAAAAATAATATGCGTTGGATATTACGCTCAAAAATTCATAAGGCTAATGTCACGCATGCTGATCCCGGCTACGTTGGCAGTATTACCATAGACGAAAATCTGATAGACAAAGTAGGCCTGTGGCCGGGTGAAAAAGTTTTGGTGGTGGATAATACTAACGGCGAGCGGCTGGAAACCTATGTCATTGTCGGTAAAAGAGGCTCAGGAATAATTGGCATGAATGGAGCGGCAGCTTTGCGGATAAACATTGGGGATGAAATAATAATCATGGGCTTTGAACTCAGCGACCAAGCCATTAAGCCAAAAAATATTCTGGTAAACCGAAAAAATGGCTTTGATAAATATCTATAAGGTCCTGGCTATGTTACAATAAAATTAATATTATGTAATAAACAATCTTATGAAAGCTCTAGTCTACCAAGGTAAAGAAAAAATAGTCGTCAAACAAGTGCCCAAGCCAACCATTGGCACACATGATGTGCTGATGCAAATAAAAAGCGTGGGGATTTG
>JADFTK010000059.1 GCA_022560375.1 Patescibacteria group bacterium | reverse complement strand
AATGGCCGCGGCGAGCTGATGAAATTAAGCACCCAAAATTATCACTTGATTGCCCTGCGCGCTTTTCTTGATTACTTAAAAAAAGTTGGGCTTACCACCTTGCCCGCTGAATCAGTTATGTTAAATAAAATCAAACGGCAACCTATTATGTACGTCGAAGGTTCTGATTTGGACAAACTATTAGACGCCCCTCTGCACACTAAAAATTCCCGCATAATTCAAACACGCGACAAGGCAATTCTGGAATTACTATTTAGCACCGGCCTAAAAGTATCCGAGATATCCTCCCTGCGCCGAGCCCAAATTAAATTTAACCTCAGTGAAATCGCCATACCCAATGATACAAATTCGTCACGAACAATCCCCCTCACTAATCTGGTGAAATACTGGCTAAAACAATATCTGGAGGCTAGAATCGATTCTGCGCCCGCGTTATTTGTCCGGCATGATAAAGCTAAAAAAACTCAACATCAGAATATGGATTACTCACTTACTCCACGAACCATCCAAAGAATAGTTAAAAAATATACCAAGTCCACCGGGCTCGATTCCAAGATAACCCCCCAATCGCTCCGGCACTCGTATGCCCATAAACAATTAGCTCTAGGCGCTGATCTAAAATCATTACAAGCTTTGCTTGGGCATTCATCAATCACCACCACCCGTGCGTATAAAAATCTAAAACACGATTGACGAAAAACTAAATTACTGATAGATTGATATTTAAAATCAGATAGAAAAAAATTTAGATTCTGATGAAAAAAATCGAGCCACGCAATTGTGTGGCGAGGGGAGGAGAAATGGTGTGAAGGGTGCAGTTTTCAAACCTATTTGGAAACGGAATCCGAAATACCATTTGGACGAGCCCCCGTAGCTTAACGGATAAAGCGCTAGCCTTCTAAGCTGGACATAGAGGTTCGATTCCTCTCGGGGGCACCATTAGATTAAAAACCTTATGCCAAATCAGTTCGAAAGACCAATGAATCAACAAGAATTGTGGCGAGAGCAAGTGAGTATTAAAAATATCGCTGATTTTTCTGGTATAACAGTCGATGAACTTGGTGAGAAAAGATATCAAAAAGTACTTCAAGATATTCATGATAATCCACAACGTGAAAATTATTATCGTGAAAAATTTAATATTAATCAGCAGGACCCAAATGAAGATGCTATGCGAGAAAAAATAAAAGCGGTAACTGCAGAATTCATGAATAAACTTCCAGAAAAGGAAAATGAGTGTCGGCAACAAATAGATCACTGTCTATCGATTGCTAATGAACGTGGATATTTGCAGAGTGAACCTGAGCCACTAACCATTATCATCAGTCACAGCTTTTTACATTGGGGGTCACCTTTTCGTCCAGGTAAACAATATCTTAACTCACATGATCCAACAAATAACGCAATTATAATTGACATTGATCTTCCTTCAACAATTTTAGCCCATGAATTTGGACATGCCTTAAGTACTGATAAAAAAGATGAACGATCTGGAATTAAGACTTTAGTTAAAGATGAAAAAAAACAAGAATTAATTAGCAAAGGAAATCAATGGTTGAATGAAGGCCTAACAATTATTTGGGAGCAAATGACCACTTTAGACAACAGGGAAGTACCAGGAAGAAATGAAAAAGGGGACCCATATCATTGGTATTTAGAAGCAACAAAACTTATACTAACAGAAATTGACATGTCTCCGGACGATGCTTTAAAAGCATATTTTGGAGATAAAAAAATACTTGAATTACTGCGAGATAAATTTCAGCAGAGATTTCATTGCTCGATTGAGGACTTAAGTAGCTTAGAATATAAATTGGATATTGACTGGACGAAAAAACTAGTGACCGGCCAACCACTGGAAGTTACTCTAAAAAAAACTACCAACCGATCACTTAGAGAAAAACTATTAAAACTATCTGGAATGTTCCCAAATCTGACACTCAATGAAGAGGACCCGGAAATTAAATTAAAGTAGGTCGCCCCTAGACTATTTTAAAAAAATAGATATACTATACATCATCGCGCGCCGTTAGCTCAGCTGGTAGAGCAGGGGCCTCTTAAGCCCAAGGTCGGGGGTTCGATCCCCTCACGGCGCAAAACAAAACCCTTACTCAAAATAAGTAGAGATTTTTGTTATACTATATAATATGAATCAAGTCGCCCTACACTCCATAACCAAAAAAAGTGCTAAGCAAATTGTTATAATTCTGCCTATTTTTTTCATTGCAATCTTTATTGGCGTACTAATTGAGAATTATTTACCTGGTGAATTAATAAAACGAGTATTAGGCGAAAAATCTTTTTTTGCTATCCCTATTGCAGCAATTATCGGGATAATATTTCCAATACCAAGATACGTTACTTACCCTATAGCTTTTGCCCTGGTTTCTAGTGGAGCTGGGCTTGGTGTAGCATTTGCATTAATCTCTGGTGAAGTAATTAGCGAATCAATTGTCAGGGATGTCATGGAAATCAAATTATTTGGTTTTAGGTTTTTTAGTGTCCGACTCCTGCTTAGTACTATAGGTATTATTGCCGGCGGATATATTATGGAAGCAATACTATGATAGATTTATTACATTCTACTTGGATAGAATTTCTAAAAATAATACCCATCCTGGTTGGTGCTATTTTTGTGGCACAGATTGTCGGCCATTTCCTCGCCAAAAAAGAGATGCATAAGAAAATAGGGTCAAGTAATAAAAATATAGCTCGTGCCGCTGGCATTGGCTTAGTCACTCCCGGACCACTGCTAGCCTATCTTCCCACGCTCAAAGACATGCAAAAAAAAGGCGTGCCCCTTAGCTTGATAATTGCATTTATAACCGGACAGACTCTAATAGGCCCACTTAGAATTTTTTTGGAAATTAACTATTTCGGTGTTTTGTTTTTCTTGATCCGAGCAGTAATCTCCTTCCTCTTAGCAATTGCGATTGGTATTAGTTTCCGAGTACTCCAAGAAAGGTTTAAAATAATTAAAAAAATCTAACCTTTATAAAAACCCATCACTATAACCCCAAGGGGACTTTTGAAATTTGTTGTTACTACTAATATATCGTAATATTAATACATGACCCTAGAAACCATTATACTAATCCTACATATTACTGGTGCCAGTCTATTGATAGGGGTGGCTATTATTGCTACCGCTTCAGTTGTCAAACCACCACAAACTGTTAAATTCATCAATTGGCTGTATAAAACTGGAAAATTCGGACTATGGATATCTTTTTGGGAATTGCTAACCGGCACCATATTATTCTTCCAAAGATCATCTCAACTGGCCGGTGACCACTTATTCTGGGTTAGAACTGGATTTTATTATATAACCGGTAGTGTCTTAGCGTCAATCGTCGCCCTGCGTCAGTCAAAAAAAATCCTTTACCAAATAAATTTATCAAAGCTGGTAACCTCACAACCTCGATGGCCTTGGCCGCTATCACCCTGATGGTGCTCTCTAGTGTCGTATAGTATTCCCGGGTTAATAAAAAAACCACCGAGCCATATAGAATCGGTGGTTGGGTTTGCTATCTTCCTCCTTATTAATCATTCTGCAATAGAGAATGTGTTTTTGAACTGTTCATCGTCCACAATCATTATCGTCTTCATTGGCAAGACCTCACAATCTGCTTGGGAGCACCCCGATTCCTGCTACGGTTTGCTCTTGTGTTACTCCTATAGCCGCGGGTGTGGAGAAGAAGAAAGTGGAGCCTTTACCCAGCTCGCTGTCCAACCACACCTCTCCATTCATGAGCTCTACTAGCCCCTTAACGATGTACAGCCCCAATCCGGTTCCGCTGACATTGCCGGTTTCCGGTCGGTAGATGCGGCAGAAGGTGGTGAACAGGGCGCTCTGGTCGTCCGCTGCTATTCCTATGCCCTGGTCGGAGATGGCCGTCACTACCCGCTTCCGATCTAGATCCAGGTATGCCGATATCCTAATCTGCCCTCCATTGGGGCTGTACTTGATGGCATTTTCCAGCAGGTTGGTCAGAACTTGGCCCAGCTTCTGATGGTCCCCTACGATGGAGGGCAGATCCGGTGGAAAGTCCATCACAAACTTATGTTTGGTGGTCCTGGGCACGAAGGTGCTCAACTGTTCCTCGGCAAGGCTCTGCAACGACAGTTCCTCCTGGTTGACGGGAGCCTTACCTGACTGGATACGGGAGACATCCAACAGATCATCAACAACGGCGTTAAGCCTGATGCTGTCCCGGAGGATACGGTCCAGCCATTCCCGGCGTAAAGGCTTTGGAGGCTCCCGGTCCAAGAGGAGCTCGGTGAAGCCCAGAATACTGGTCATGGGCGTGCGCAGCTCATGAGATGCGAGGGATATAAAGGCATTTCGGCGCTGTTCCATCTCCCGCTCCTGGGTCACGTCCCGCACAACCAGTCCGGTCATCCTGGTCTCTGGGCTATTGGTGATGGGGAAGATCGTCATAGAGAGCCGGCACCGTTCCGGCCGCAGCATCACCATCTCAACAACAGCATAAAGGGCGGCATGGACAACATCGAACAGCATAATATGAGCAACCCGAACCGTGCAGCTATGGACGACGAGATCCTTAGTGTGCAGTTCCCGATTGAACACAAGATGTTCTACATCGATCTAAAGTCGAACAGCAACGGCATGTACGTCAAAATCAGCGAAA
>JADFTK010000020.1 GCA_022560375.1 Patescibacteria group bacterium | reverse complement strand
TGTTTCTGGGGCTGGCACGCTGCGGTTTACTGATGCTTCGGGCGGGCCAGGATCCACACTTTCAACTTTAAGCTCAATAGTAAGATTTGATGCTAGCGCTGGCAACATTGCTTCAACCACACTTGATGCCAGAACATATAGTGGGCAAGTTGAATTCTTCTCCAGCAGTGCCACTGCCCGTACTGTCACCTTTGCCACCGGCATCTATACTTTATCTGGCGCGTCATCACACCTGTATGTTATTGCCGATGGAGCATCAGGAGGCGATGTTACTCTGATAGGAGCCACAAATAATCCAACTGTTACCATTGGAGGAGATTTAGACTTTAGAGGAACAGGTGCGAGTTCAGAAATTATCACGTCGGGAACTGGTATCTGGACGGTTTCTGGCAATGTTGTTTTCACTGATGGTACTTATACTGCTACGGCTGGCAATACCTTGAATATGAATGGAGCTTCAAAAAATATAACTTCTGCCTCTCAAGTGTTACAAAATTTTGGAGTGACAGGTGGTGACGTGACTAATATTGATGCACTAGATATAAATGGTACTTTTGATACCAGCAGTGGGGGGAGACTTATCCAAGGTGCCAACGTCAATATAAATGTGGCTGGTAATTTCACTTTAGCTTCGGGCACGAACTTTGCCAAAGCAACTGGCACAGGATTGCTTATCTTCGATGGAGATTTAATTTTTACTGATAATACTGCGGTAAAACAGGACATGGGTAGCGTAGAAATTGGCACCTCGCCAGATACAACTGATTTAGCATCAGATTTTTCTGCTACTAACTTAAAAATTAATGATGGTGATATATTTAATTCAAATGGCTATGAAGTTGATCTATCTAACAAATTTGATTGTGTTTTAGCTTGCACATTTAATTTAGATGATGATGTTGAAACAGATGGTACAATTGTCACAGTTGGTGGCAACTGGACTATGTCTGGTACTGGTTCATTCACAACAACTAATTCATTGGTAGAATTTGATGGAGCTAATAATCAAACTGTTGATACAGGGGATTTAGCCTTTAATAATTTTAAAGTTAATAATAGTGGTTCTCCAAATGATAATGTAATTATATCTGGCAATTTGAATGTGGATGGTGATTTGTTTGTAGATGACGGGGAATTTGAAATGACGACTAATAATCCTACTGTCAATGTGGCTGGCAGTGTCACGTTCTTATCAGCAGCCACAGTTACCAAAGGTACTGGTACCTGGACTTTTGATGGCACAACGGCGGAGACATATACCGATTCCACCGCCACACCGCAGAATATTGGCACGGTGGTGTTTAATAAGACTAGCGGAGGAGCTGGAGATAAAGTCACTTTAGCCTCTGACATGACTGTTGATACAGCTGATATTCAGACTAGTGATACCTTAGATTTAGCAGGGAGCGGCTACACCCTGACGCTGGCTAATGCCGGCGCTACGGCTACAGTTTTAACAGTGACCGGTACCCTAACTCCGGGAACATCTACAGTAAAATATTCAGCTACCAACTCAGCTGGCAATATAAATATCGTAACTACGCCCTATAGCTCTTTGCAATTTTCTGGAACAGAGACTTATGTTTTGACCGGTAATCTGACGGGTGGCAATGGCTTGACTGGAGGTATGACGATTGATTCCGGAGCAATTCTGGATACTACTGGTTCAAATTATAATATTGATTTGGCGGGGGACTGGACGAGCAATGGGGACTTTACGGATAATTCCAGCACAGTAACACTTGATGGCACGAGCACCCAGACCTTATCCGGCCAAATGACCGGAGCTAGTGATCGTTTCTATAACCTGACTATTACTAACGCTGGTGCCTCTAATCCAGATGTCGACTTTGCTGCTGCGGCTGAGGTAGCCAATAACTTCGTGGCTAATACCGCTAATACTCAAATTGAATTTAATGTCAGTAGTACTTATACTTTCCAAAATATTGATTTCGACGGTCAGGCCACTGGCACTAGGGTAGTCCTGCGTTCATCATCCACCGGCACCCAGTGGAATATAGATGTGGCTGGCACCAGAGTAGTTTTAAATAGCGACGTCCAAGATTCTAATGCCTGCGGCCAAGCACCTGATATTGATGCTACTGGGGGCACAAATAAAAATTCTACTAACAACACTTGCTGGATATTCAAAGCTTTAACTGTATCGTTGAGCCTTAATTCATTAAATCTAGGTACTCTATCAACCACACAAGTAAATCAGGATGGTATAACCCTGACAGTCAGTACTGACGCGGCTAATGGCTACAGTTCACAAGTAATGTATGATAATACTTTGACCAGCCCAGGTTCAGATACTATATCCGACACCGTCGGTGGCACTATCGTGGTTGGCACTGAGGAGTTTGGCGCTTCTTCAGAGAAATCCGGCTATGATATAGGGGTTTGGAGCCCGACATCTTGTGCGGATACGGGCAGTACTTCCAATGCCACAGCTCTTACTACCTCTCTTCAGACATTTGCTGGAGACTCCGCACCAGTATCTAGTGATACTACGGTATTATGCTTCTTGGCTTCAATTACAGGTACAACTGAAGCGGGTGGTTATACCAATGTGATTACCATTGTGACTACTGGTCTTTTCTAATCTATTTTTCAGTGCTATAATTAGTCAATTAATTTGCGAGCACTTGCATGTTTGTAAAAAATGTGATATAATAAATCTAATAATTAGAAAATTACTAATTAAATTTTTTAACTCATTAATTTTGGAGCCTATTATGAAAATATTACAAAGGACCTATATAGCTCTATTATTGGCGGTTTTTGCCTTTGCCATGCTTATCCCGCCACAGGTCGTAAGAGCAGCCACTTTGGAGACGGTGGAAGACCACATGAACCGACAAGTACAAAATCAAACAAGTGGCGTTAGCCATGAAATTGTATTTACTGTCCCAGCCGGCAACTCCGGTACAGAGGCAGAAGTACACCTTATTTTCCCGTCTGCCGATAACGGTTTATGGTGTGAAACTGCCGGAGCAATTACGGTGGCTGGTTCTACAACTTATGCTGCTAATGAATTACCAGGTACATTAGCCGCTACCTGTACTGGCACACCTGACACCTTAACCATCACCGGTGTTACTAACTTATCAGCTTCAACCGAATACGGAGTATTATTGACTGATTCCGGTGCAGGTTCACTTGGCACACCAACTACAGGTACAGATGGTGTTATTACTGTCCAAACCAGAGACTCTGGCCAGACTTTAATTGATGAGGAGCAATTGGCGGTAGATATTATCGCTGATGATCAAGTAGTAGTTTCTGCTGATGTAGATCCGACTATTACCGTTGTATTAAGTGCTAACAGTATTAATCTGGGCACTCTATCAACCACACAAGTAAATCAGGACGGTATTACTTCCACGGTAACTACCAATTCTTCAAATGGATATAGTTCACAAGTACTATATGATGTTACTCTAACAAATGCTGCATCCGATACTATCTCTGATACAGCGGGTGGTACTATCGTAGCCGGCACGGAGGAGTTTGGTGCTTCATCTTCTGATACGGGAAATGATATTGGTATCTGGAGTCCTACTGCTTGTGCTGACACAGGTAGTACTTCTAATGCCGATGCTCTAACAACATCTTTACAGACATTTGCTTCAAATACCGTAGCAGTATCCTCTGAGGCTACTACCCTGTGTTTCTTAGCTTCAATAGCTGGTACTACCGAGTCTGGCACCTACAGTAATACAGTTACTGTTGTAACTACTGGTTTATTCTAAATCAAGCTTAATAAATTTGCTCTCACCTAAAGAACGATTGGAGGGAGGGTAGAACAGTACAATCATTAATCTAGGACACTATGTATAAAAAATCAATTACTATAGTAGTAGCTACCCTGTTCTTAAGTGCGCTATTGTTTATCCCCACCGGCAGCTCGGCTCTGAGTCTGGATCCGGCTATCTTGGAGATTGACCTCACCGCCGGTGCCATGACAGTTGCCCCAGTTACTTTAGAGAATGACACCTTGGAGACTTTGAGTTTAGAGACAGAGGTGGTTATGTTTACTGTCGGTGATGAGACCGGTCAGCCAGAGTTTGCTTTTGGTGAGACTCCCAGTGGTATTGCCACCTGGGTGGATGTAGATGCTGGACCAATTAATCTAAAGCCAGGATCCACTGAAGTAATTAATATAACTTTTGACACACCTGCAGGAGCCACACCTGGCGGTTATTATGTAGCTGTATTTTTTAATCAAGCTTCGCCATCTGACGAGGGTGGTTCGGTCATGATCGAATCTAAAGTAGGTACATTATTCCTAGCCACCGTAGCCGGTAGCTACACCCAGTCAGGTAAAATTGCTGAATTTTCTTCATCAGGGGAGTCAACCATGGGTGATCAGCCTGTTGATTTCACAGTCCGATTCCAGAATACAGGAGATGTACATTTGAAACCAACCGGGACTATCACTGTTACCAGCATGATGGGCAATATTGTAAAAACAATTACGGTAAATTCTGATAAAGGTGCGGTACTACCTGGTACTATTAGAGAATTTGAGGTGGCCCCTTGGAGCGACATTGGCAATGCCTTTGGCAAATACACGGTCGAGCTGACCATGTCAGATGGCACTGTTACCGATAGTCAGGTACTTGAATTTTGGTTTTTTTCAGCTGTGGGAATTGTCATTGGTATAGTAGTCATATTAGTGATTATCTTCGCCATTGTCATGATGGCTAAATCATCTGGTAAAAGGAAGACTGACCAAGTCTAACTACTGGACAGAATAAAATAAAAATTTATCTCGACATTATGTTGAGCCTAGTAAAAAAATTGATGCAGCGGACAATTTTAATTGTTGTGATTGTAGTGCTGGCTGGCTATATGAATATGCCTGCTGCCCAGGCTATTACTTTGATTCCGCCGTCGCTAGAGGTTGGACTGACTGCTGGATTATCTCTGGAGACTGTCATTAAACTGTTTAACGAATCGTCAGATACTGTAGAATTATTTACCGAAACAACTAATTTTACGGCTAAAGGAGAAACTGGCCAGCCGGATTTTGATTTTGATGCTGAGCCGATTGGTCTTAGTTCCTGGCTGAGCCTGGAATCCGGTCCCATAGTTCTGCAGCCGGGAGAACGGTATGAGGTGCCGATTACTATTAATCCACCCGTGAATGCGGATCCGGGAGGTCACTATGCCGCAGTCTTCTTCACTACCCAGCCGCCAGAAGAAGGCCAAGTAAAAGTTGCTTCAAAAGTTGGGACACTAATACTCGCCAGAGTTGAAGGTGACATAAAGGAAGCAGGTATTATATCCATATTTGATGTAGAGAACGGACAATCATTTTTTAATAGATTGCCGGTGGAATTTTTTGCCAGATTTCAGAATACTGGCAATGTCCATCTGAAACCAACCGGCGCTATCACTGTGAAAAATACGTTTGGCAAAGAAACTGCCAGTATTGAATTCAATGCTTCCAAAGGTGCTACCCTGCCAGACACCACTAGAATGTATAAAGCTATTTGGGAGAGCGGGATAGTAAATGAAGTAAGCGGTAATTTTTGGACAAAATATTGGCAAGAATACGGGAATGAAAAAAATAATTTTGCCTTAGGAAAGTACACCGCCACCTTAGCCATCTCAGCCGGTACTAATGGGGCGGTAACTGATAGTAACGAAGTTTCATTCTGGGTAATTCCTTGGAGAGTATTATTACTGTGGTCCCTCATGGCTGCTGTCGGAGTAATATTAATAATAATGCTGCTAAAGCGCTATAATGCCTGGGTGATAAAAAAAGCAAAGAAGTAAGTTAATGAGACTTAATGGTATTAGGTTGAGCAGAAATATTCAATTTAAATACGCAATAATCCCGCTGATCGTATTGGTCGCGGGATTTTCGATAGCCGCCGCGCAGCTATCACAGCAAGTAATTATAACCGCCACGGTACCTACCTCACCCCCGCTGGATGAGCCAGATACGGTAATTATTTTTAAGGGTATTGCTTATCCTGCCTCGACAGTTACTATTAGCCAAGATGGGTCGGTCATTTCTGTTATTAGCACTAACTCTCAAGCCAGGTTTGAGGTACAGGCCATAATTGATCCGGGCAGCTACACCTTTACCATTATTGGTATTGACAGCGATGGCCTAGATGGCAAGGTGTCCAATTTTACCCTGACTTTAACCCAGGGGACAACTACTACCATCAGTGGTATTTTTCTAGGCCCCACTATAGTTGCAGATCAGACTAGTATCGGTCCGGGAGAAACAGTGACTTTGTCGGGTACTACCTCACCAAATAGTGACGTGAATGTGACTTTAAGTTCATTCGGGCCTGCCGCGGCAGCTGGAGATCCTAAAATAGCTGTCGTCATCGCCAGCGCTGATAATAATGGACGATGGTTACAATTATTTAACGCTGATGATCTAGTGGCTGGTTCACATGAGGCCAAAGCCCAGGCTATTGATCCGATTGACTCATCAGTGTCAGAATTTAGTAAAAATGTAGTCTTCGAAGTTACCGCCGGTGAGCCGGATCCCTGTGCCTCCTCAACCCTTGGTGATATTAACTGCGATGGCTTTGTTAATTTAGTTGATTTTAGTATCTTATTGTTTTATTGGAATATAAATAATCCAGCCAACACCCGTGCTGATATAAATAGCGACGGTGTGGTTAATATTATTGATTTTAGTATCATGCTCTTCTACTGGACGGGCTAGTTTAGGAATATATTATGTCAAAAAGAATAAAAATAATTATAACTGTCCCGCTGGTAATCTTAGGCTTAACTGTTATTTTCAGCACCGCTGACGCAGCTATCCTGTCGATAAACCCCCAAAATAAAGAATTTGCTCAGGGTGAAACGTTTTTAGTTGAGGTGCGATTAAATAGTGAGCAGAAAGTAATTAATACAGTTGAAGTTACCCTGAATTACCCAACGGATTCACTAGAAGTTGTGGAGATTACCAGAGGTGGTTCATTCTTGACTCTCTGGGCTCAGGAACCAGCCTTTGAGGAATCGGCTGGTATCATCACCCTCATTGGCGGTATACCTGGCGGTAGCTATGTAGTAAACGGTAAAGTTGTAACTATTACCTTCCGAACCAAAATGCCTGGCGGAGCAGAGATAAGATTTGATGAGCCTGGTTCCAAGGTACTGTTGAATGATGGACTGGGTACCAAGACAGAACTGAGTTTTGTGAATGGGATTTTCAATATAAATAATAGCCAATTTATTACCATTAATTCTTCTACCCATCCTGATGAGGATGCTTGGTATCGCAAGAGTGAATTTACTGTCAGTTGGGGGCTAAAAAAAGAGGCTAAATACAGCTATGTTCTCAGTGCTTCGCCGGATGAGGTGCCTGACAATCACAGTGAGACTTCGGTGGGAACGGTGACTTTTACAGATTTAACTGACGGGATTTTCTATTTTATTCTTAAGCAGCAGATACCTGGTGAGGATTGGCAAGTGGTTGGTAAGAGGCGTACTATGAATGATAATAAAAGCCCTTTACCAATCCAGACCGTAATTACCCAAGAGGATTCTTTGTTTGATGGTAAATTTTTCTTAATATTTTCAACTGTAGATAAAATTTCAGGTATTGACCGCTATGATATAATTGAGGGAGCAGAATTATACCGTGATGCTACTTCTCCCTATGTATTGAATGACCAGTCGCGCCATGAGGAAATTGTTGTTAGGGCTTTTGACAAGGCTGGTAATTCTATCTCCTTTACATATCCTGGATTTTTAGAACCTGTCGCCTTGCCATCTAATCTGAGTATTATTTTAATTGCCCTGATAGCTATGATTCTGACAATTATATTTTTTATTATCTTAAGTAAGCGATCCAAGAATAAAAACGCTGAGTATGGTTAAACGTGTTTTAATAACTGTTTTTTTATTGGCAATATTCTTTTTGACTTCGGCGGCAGCTGACGCCGCTACATTGTTTTTGAGTCCCTCCAGTGATTCGCGTACGGTCGGGGACAGTTTCAGCGTATCGGTCCGGGTAAATACTGGCGGGGTGGCTATTAATTCAGCTCAAGCAACAGTATTTTTCCCTAATGATTTATTAGAGGTAATCAGTCTATCACAGTCTGGTGTTTTTTCACTGTGGCCGGTCAATCCCTCGTTTTCCAATGGTGGCGGCACAGTAAGCTTTGCCGGTGGATTGCCCAGCCCCGGCTATACTGGTTCGTCCGGAACGATAATATTAATTACCTTTAAGGCCAAGGCAGTAGGTACGGCCACTGTGACGTTAGACTCAGCCAGCGTACTGGCAAATGATGGTTTTGGTACGGACGTGCTAACTTCGCTGGGTAGCGGATCTTTTATTATTACAGCGGTGGGGGAGGAAGCACCACCGCCACCCGAGAGTAAGATTGTTCCACGGGCACCTGCTATATCTTCAGACACGCATCCCGAGCAAAGTTTATGGTATGCTGATCCAGATCCTGATTTTACCTGGACAAATCAAGCAGGGGTTACTGGTTTTAGCATCGTTTATGATGATCAGGAGGCGACCGTGCCAGACAATATCAGAGATACGACAGAGGCTCAGCAATCATACTCAGGTATTGGCGATGGGCAATTTTATTTTCATGTCCGAGCGGAGAATACTGATGGCTGGGGTTCAACCGGGCATTATCTGACTCAGATTGATACTACAGATCCGCTGACCTTTGCTATCGATTTTCTAGACGGGAATAAATCAACCAAGACTAGTATACGCATTAGTTTTGAAACAACTGATGCTACTTCAGGTATACATCGCTATGAGCTGATAGTCGATGACGGGACACCTGTTGGCATAGATGTCGGTGCTACGACGCCATATACTTTGGGAAGTTTGTCCGCTGGGCAGCATACATTGACTGTCATTGCTTATGATAATGCGGGCAATAGTACCCCAGTCACCGCTACTTTTTCAGTGGCACGACCTAATCCACCTATCCTAATCTTGGATGATAAAGACCAACCTGATCAGATAATTCTAGAAACAATTGAAGAATTATTGCCCGGGCCAGTCAGGGATATCACCAGGAAGATTGGGGAAACCATCGGAAAATTAAGAAGAAATGAAGATGTCGTAAGAGTATTCGATGAAATAATTAAGCCATTAGTCGGTACTACGGCTATTGTCGCGGCTACAGGCATAGCCACAACCATAACTGCCCTTCAGCTGAGTAATTTGTTTTACTTATTATTACGTATAGGATATCTATGGTTTATTCCCATCACGGTCGGTAAAAGGCGCAAGCCTTGGGGGGTGGTTTTTGACAGTACTACGGGAAATCCTATCAAACAGGCAGTCGTCAGAATTTTTTCTAAAGAGTTTAATAAGCTTAAAGAGAGTCAAATCACTGACGGCGAAGGACGATTTGGATTTTTGGTGGACATCGGAAAGTATTTTGTTACCGTAACCAGATTTGGTTTCCAGTTCCCTTCTAAACTTATGGTTTCGGCCGCAGCCAGCAAGTATGATGATATTTATCGGGGAGATACTTTGGATATTAAGCAAAAAATACAACAGGCCCTATCAATTAATATCCCCATTGATCCCAATAATACGGAGATCCCGCAGCGGCGTATAATTTTGCTGAAAATATTAAATATTTTTGGGCAATTTTTGGAAAAAATTAGCTTACCCTTGTTAATTGTAGGTACGATTTCTAGTTGGTTGAGTTTGATCATCCTACCTTCGACTAATAACTATCTTTACTTAATGGTGTATGGATTTTTGATTATATTTAAGTATCTTATTGCTCATCATTATGAAAGATCTTGGGGTTCAGTGTCTAACGCCCTAACCAATGAGCCGATTGAGCTAGCAGTAGTTCGTATATATGATATGAAGTCTAGCATGATTGTTGGCACCAGGGTCACTAATCGATCGGGTCAGTTCCAGGCATTAGTAGCACCGGGCCAATATTATATAGTAGTAGTGAAGTCTGGGTTCAAACCGTTCCAGAGTGAACCAATGACAGTTACTAAAGAAAAAGGATTAATTAAAGTTAAGATAGATCTCCAGCCAAGTGGTTCATCAATAATAACATCCTCCAAAAAAAAGACGGATCAGGTTGTGCAATTAAAGGCCATGAACGAGCCAGAACCTTCCGTCCCGCCCAAAACATCTCCAGCTAAGGCTACAGATCCGCGCTCACCATTTGCTCCTCCACCCCAGCATGAGGTTATATCAAAAAAACTCCCCGCCGCTACTACTCCTCCGTCTCAAAAAATAAAGGAGCCGCCATCTGAAGATACTAAAGCCAAAACAGCTGGTGGACCATTGCTGCTCCTCAAACAGAAATATCAATCGTATTTGAACCAACGCCAGCATATTATGGATTTAGAAATTGATCTGGCCCTGAAGACGCAGGGTGATACGGCACAAATCATCAATAAATTAATGAAGGCTTCTGATAATCGTGATGGTGATCAGCTAATTGCCTGCTTGCTGATATTAGCCCGCCAAAAGACTATGGTTACGGCCCTGCGGGAGAGTACTGGCTGGACAGGTTATGTTCAAGAAAAATATTCAAAACTATATAATACGCAGGTTGTGGCCGACGCCATTAGTAATCTGAAGCTAGACCCAGTAGATCCGGCTGCCTTATCTGAATTTTTACAATATTTTCTTAAAGAAAGGCTGAAAATGTCTGAGAATGACTCGGCTCTAGTCGGTGTTGAAATTGGACAAATATTGAAAGACAAGTATCAAGGGATTGCCTACGGCAATCAGGTGGCTGGAATATTTGAATGGACTAAAATAAAAATAGAAAATCAACGATTTATAATAGAGGGAAATTAGCTGTTATTTTTCACTGGACAAGGGCGTAAAAAAAGATGAGTTCGGGCATGAATCATCAGACCAGACCCTTTACTTTTAGTATTTTTAGTGGTATACTTCTGCTAATTGCAGCATTTTTTCTCTAAGGTGAGCTATTTTTTAGAGCTTTTAGGCAAGTATGAATTTTTTCGGGCTCGTAGCTCAGTTGGTTAGAGCGCACGGTTCACATCCGTGAGGTCATAGGTTCGAATCCTGTCGAGCCCATAGCTTGCTAATATTTGGGCGGCGATCTTTCCGCCACAAAGTGTTGGTCAGCCAGTGTCACAGGCACGGCAGGTGTGGACTGTCTCTGGCGGTCAGTTCTTGCCTCACACCTCCTGCATTTTGGGCTCGTAGCTCAGTTGGTTAGAGTGTTTGCTCGACACGCAAAAGGTCACAGGTTCGAATCCTGTCGAGCCCACCATAAAGGTGCGGGGCAGAGTAATTAAAAAATTAATAAAAATAATAGTTTTATAATGCGACTAACTCCTGAAAAAGAACTTCAGTCAGATAGAGCCAAGGAGGATAAAAAAGATAAAGATGTTCCTTCTTTTGTACGGTCACCGCGGAGTTTTTTTATTGAGTTAATAAAAATCGTGTTAATAGCTGTAGCGGTGATAATCCCCATCCGTTATTTTTTGTTTCAGCCATTTTATGTGCGAGGTGCCTCGATGGAGCCAAACTTTCACGACAATGAGTATCTGATTATTGATGAAATTTCTTATCGCTTCAATGACCCACAGCGTGGTGAAGTTGTGGTTATAAAAGATCCTAAGAGCCAGTCCGAATTTTTGATTAAGAGGATCATTGGTTTACCGGAGGAGAAAGTGGAAATAAAAAATGGCCAGGTTATTATATATAATGATCAATTCACCGAGGGGGTGGTTCTCTTTGAGGAGTATTTGCCTGAGGGACTTCAAACGAATGGTGGAGACGAATTTCAGCTGAGCCAGGATCAGTATTACGTATTGGGTGATAATAGGCCGGTCAGTCTGGACTCGAGGAACTTCGGAGCATTAGAAGGAGATAACATTGTGGGTCGTGCCTGGTTGCGGGTCTGGCCTTTTAATCAGTTTCAGCAATTTTCTTCACCAGAATATAATTATAATTTGTCCAGCCCATAACTATGCCGTATAAGTCACGAGAGAAATCAAAAATAATACCTAATAAGCCCACCGAGGATCAGCCCCAAGAGAAGTCAAAAAAGACTCCTCAACTACTACGAGGTATGAAGGATATATTGCCAGAGGATCAGCACTACTGGGATTTTATTAGTCGTCGAGTAGATGCCACGGCTAAAACTTTTGGATTTGGTAGGATTGTCACGCCCGTGCTCGAGGAGACATCTCTTTTTGTACGTTCAGTGGGCAAGGAAACAGATATTATAGAAAAAGAAATGTATACTCTGGACGATAAGCATGGCTCATCAATATCCTTGCGACCGGAGGGGACGGCTGGAGTGGTTCGTGCCTATATTGAGCATGGTATGCTAAATAGACCGCAACCAGTTAAAATGTTCTACTATGGGCCTTTTTTTCGCCATGATAGACCGCAAGCCGGCCGTTACCGCCAGTTTCATCAATTTGGATTTGAGATAATAGGGGATAAGCATCCGGTGCTTGATGCGCAAATGCTCATGATGACTTATGTTTTTTATCAGGAAATAGGTTTACCTATTTCTTTGCAGGTAAACAGTGTGGGGCACCCAGAATGCCGTGAGGATTATAAAAAAGTTCTGGTTGATTATTATAAAAAAAGAAAAAATTCATTATGTGAGGATTGTAAAAACCGTCTCCAAAAAAATCCGTTGCGACTTTTGGATTGTAAGGAGAGTGATTGCCAGGTATTGATGCAGGACGCGCCACAGACAGTTGATTATCTGTGTGAGGAATGCAATGAGCATTTTGTTTCTGTGTTAGAACATTTGGATGGACTAGAAGTTCCGTATGTGCTAAATCCTCGCCTAGTACGTGGGCTTGATTATTATTCCAATACGGCTTTTGAAATTTGGCCCGAGGTTTATAATCCTGTTGAAGAAGATAAAGATGAAGATGAAGAAAATAAAGAAGATAAAGATGGCGAGAATGCTAATGAAGAGACGGAAAAAAATATTGAGCCGGTCAAGCCATCATCTCAGAGTGCGCTGGGTGGTGGAGGACGCTATGATTATTTAGTAGAAGAGTTGGGGGGGCAGCCGGCGCCAGCTATTGGCTTTGCTGGAGGTATTGAGCGGTTGATAAATGAAATAAAGATGCGCCATATAGATATTGGACAGCCAACTCCGCCGGATATATTTGTGGCTCAGCTGGGTGATGAAGCCCGCAAAAAAATACTAAAACTCTTTAGTGAATTAAGGAAGTCTGGTTTTCAGATAGCTGAAAGTTTTTCTAAGAACGGGCTGAAGCCGCAAATGGAAATGGCCAATAAACTAGGCGTAAAATTTACCATCATACTTGGACAAAAAGAATTGATAGATGGAACTTTACTCATTAGAGATATGGAAAGCGGACTCCAAGAAACCGTAGACTACGATACGATTAAGGATGAATTGAAAAAAAGACTAGCTAATCATGGTGTCAGAAAAAATTCTAGGAGTACTAACCGGTCTTCTGACAATCTTTCGTAATGACTGATTGTATTTTTTGTGAAATCATAAAAGGCGCTACCCCGACCGATAAGATTTATGACGGGGATAATTTTTTAGTCATTGAAGATATAGCCCCGGTCGCTCCGATACATTTGTTGATTATCCCTAAACGGCATATTGAATCTTTATTACAATTACAGGAATCCGATATTGTCCTGGCTGGTCAAATGATGAAGTATACTGCTACGCTGGCGGATAAATATAATTTAAGCAATAAGGGTTATAAGGTGGTCATCAATACTGGTAAGGATGGCGGGCAGATCGTTCCGCATCTTCATTATCATTTTTTAGGAGGTAAAAAGATTTCCGATAAATAGTAAATCCGGGACTAATAAAGGCCTATAAAGCTAGGTGGGTACTAGTTTTTTTAAAATTTATAATAATTGACAAATACCCTGTCGGAGTGTTATAGTAAAAACAGTTTTAAATGATTTTTTTTAATATCCATAAAGGGAGGTGACATTATTAAGTGGTCGAAGTCAGAAAAAAGAATGGTGAATCACCCGAAGGTTTGCTACGAAGATTCACTAAGAGAGTTCAATCTAGTGGTGTACTGTTGCGAGCTAAAAAAGGAAGATACTATTCATCCAAGAGGAGTAAATTAGAATCGAAAGAAGTAGCTGCTAGGCGGTCGCTGATCAAAGATAAGAAGGAACAATTGCGAAAAATTGGTAAGTTGGAAGATTTTATCGATCCTCGCCGTCCTAACAAACGCGGAACGATTAAAAAGTTATTGCAAGCAAAGATTCGAAGATAAACGAGTTATAACAATATCACATGTCCATTCAAGACAAGATCGATAGTGATCTCAAGGAAGCCATGATCAAGAAAGACGAATTGATCGTAACTGTTTTACGTATGATAAAAAGTGCCCTGCATAATCAGCTGATTGCCCAAAAAAAGTCTGCGGCTGGTGAAAAGTCTTTATCAGAGGATGAGGTATTGAAGGTAATAAAATCTCAGGCTAAACAAAGGCGGGATTCTATGGCGGCTTTTCAAAAAGGGGATAGAAATGATTTAGCGGCTAAGGAAGCTAAGGAACTGGAGATTATTAAAGTATATTTGCCTGAGCAATTGGATCCGCAAGAGGTAAAAAAAGTTGTTCAAGATATTGTGGCCTCTTGGGGTGATGGAGACAAAAATTTTGGCAGTGTCATGAAGCAAACAATGTCACAGCTCCAAGGCAAAGCTGATGGCCAAATCGTATCGCAGATGGTGAAGGAAGAACTCGCTACTTAAATATACAATTTAATTGAGGTGAGAATTATTTTTTTTGAGTCCAGGATGAGTTTGTTCAAATAATGAGATCAAAAAGTAACAACAAATTAGTGCTCAGCGCCTTCATCGGTTTTGGCGTAACTGTTTTAGCCATAGCTGGCGCCGTTTTTTTCTGGGCACCTGGGGTAGTCGCTCAAGTAAATATTGATCCTAATATAGGCACTACTTTTGGCCTGGGTACGGCGGATTTGTTGTCGACTGTTATCAATGTAGTCCAGTGGGCACTGGGCTTTTTAGGGCTGGTGGCCGTTATATTTATCATGTACGGCGGGTTTATCTGGATGACGGCGGCGGGCAATCAAGAGAAAGTTGCCAAAGCTAAGCAGATTATCCAAAGGGCTGTCATTGGCTTAGTCATAGTATTATTGGCTTGGGCGATTGTTTTGTTTGTTATTGATCGTACGTCCACTTTATCTGGGGGTGGTGGCGGAAGCAGTTGCAACTTCGGTGATGTCAATGGCTGTTATGACTGTGATATTAGCAACAATTGGGTATATAATCCTGACTATTGTGGCTTGCCGGGTAATGCTTTCTATGTAAGATGGGTTGATCCAGCGGAAGACGAAACTAATGTTCTACTCTGTACTATTATTCAGGTGCAGTTTAATGAGGAAATCCTCCCGGCATCAGTGCCTGGCAACGCCCATTTTATAGTTGAAGGAGGTGACCTGGGTGGTATTGCGTGTACTAATGATAATGATTGTGCCTCAGCGCTTTGCACGGGGACATGCCAAGGAGATGAAGTGGCCGGCGCTTGGAATGTGGCAGCTAAAGGCTTAGAATTTTTACCTGACTCAAACTACTTGGATTCAACCACCTATCGAGTTGATTTAGTCGGTGGTGCTAGCGGCATTGATGATACCGGTTCGCTGGATTCGTTCGCGGGCAAAACGTGGTGGTTTACTACCGGCTCTACTACCTTACCAAATCCACCAACAGTAACAGCCATTTATCCCTCGGATAGAGACATTGATCTGTGCCTCAACACCGCCATTCAGGGAATTTTTTCCCAGAAAATGCGAGTGTCTTCAATAAATACAAGCACTGTTAAATATACAAATTTAGACGGCTCAGAAGAGGATTTAGCTTCACCATTCGGCTATCCTAACCCAAAGTCATTTTCCACCAGGCCAGCCACGCCCATGACCGCTGGCGATGAGTACAGCGTGAAATTAATTGCTGGTGATCCGGCAAGTACTGATCCTTTAGACGGGATAATGGATGTTTGCCGGAATCATTTAGACGGAAATTATGATACAGCTGATGATGGTAGTAGTGCGGTTCCCATCTCCGATGATTTTATGACTATAAATGATAATCCTACCGCTGGTGATGCACCGCCATGGAATTTCTTTGCGGACACAGACACGACCAATGTACAATGCGTGCCGGAAATATCTGGCATTACTCCAGCCAGTAGCATGTATCATGAATCAGCGGTGCAGATTTCCGGCAGTAATTTTGGTATTATTGGTAATGTTGTGTTTAATAATCAGGTGAACGATAATAATACTTGTTTTGACTCTGGTGGATTTCCAAGATTGAATTGTGTGTCAAGTTGGGCAGGTGGGGTAATTGACACGCGGGTACCCGGTGGACCGCTAGCCTTTCAAGGTGCTACGCCTTCGGCCGGAGCCATGGATGGTGGCGTCACTATTAGTGTCACGCCGGGTATATGTGTTGGTGGTATCAATAATGGAATAGCCTGCAATGTGGCAACTGATTGTCCGGATGGTATTTGTGCCACTGATAGCAACTCATATAATTTTGGCGTAGCTAGTCCGCAAATCCACCGCGTTTCTGGACTAAATGATCAGCCTCACGGTGGTACGGGGCAGTTTGTCACCTTGACGAAGCGGTCAGGTAGTAATGCCGTTTTTGGTCAGAATACCGGGTTTGTATTCATTTGGGATTTAGCTGGCAATCCTATTATTGCGGATTATCCCACTTGCGCTACTACTTGGACGGATAATCAGGTACTCATAAAAATACCAGATATAGAAGCTGGGCTAGGGATTACTCCGTGTGATGTGGCAGCGGTGGGTGGCTGGCAGAATTGCCCGGCCAGTACTCACGTTGGTATCCAAATATTGCGAAGTGGCTTTACTGAAACAGGTAATATAATAAAGTTTATTTACACTAATGAACCGCCTGGTCCGGGATTGTGTGAGGCAATACCGAGCTGTGGCATAGTGAATGATTCCGTTACTTTAAATGGTGATGCTTTTGGATCAGCTCCTGGTGTAGTTTATTTCAATAGTCCACTTCCTGTTTTCGCACCAATTAGCAGCTGGAACCAGGCTACTATTGTGGCCCAGGTGCCTATCCTTGATAATGGAAATTACTCGGTGAATGTTCAGGATGCCAGTGGTATAGCTAGTAACGCTGTTCTTTTTGATGTGCCGTGCGGTGATATACCGCGGGTGTTGGAGCAGTCTACGTGCGCAGAAGCTTGTGTGGGCGGAACTAATGCTGGTGCTGCCTGTAGTCTGCCAGCCGATTGCCCAAGCGGAGTTTGCTCACCGAGTATGGCCTCGCCAAACCCGTACCGGGATAAAGTAGATGTATGTACTAATGTCATTATGGCCGCCAGGTTCGTTGATGCGGATGGTCTGCCTATTGCTATGAATTCAAGCACGCTCACTGATCCAAATAATATTAAACTGTATCGCTGTGATGACCCAGATAATTCACCAAGCTGTTCATTACCCATTGAAGTAGCGGGGGTAACGCTGAAAACCTTTCCGTTCCCAGAGGATGAACGAGTTATTTTAACGCCGCCAGTTAATTTGGATTTGGATCGTTATTACCGCATGTTTATTTCTAAAGAGGTGAAGAGTAGTCCCCCTGACCCAGCTAAAATGAATGCGGATTATAATTGGGTATTTAAAACCAAATCTGATCCGGCACTATGTCCAGTTGAGAATGTGCTGGTCGCTCCCGCCGATGCGGTATTGTATAACTTAGGTGATACGAAAGACTATGAAGCTACGCCAGTAGGTCCGGAATGCACTTTAGTTAATCCTGGTGATTACACTTGGGCTTGGTCGTCTGATGATCCTGGCATTGCCTCGGTGACTGGCAGTGTAATAATATATAAGGAGACAGCCACTGCTAATGACTTAGGCACCACCTATATTAATGCCGAAACAGAAGGAAAGATTGGCAAGGGCCGTTTAAAGGTGGAGCCTGACTCTTGTGTATTTGATCCGGCACGATGTTCTGATCCACTGGCGGGCGGCTGTGGCAGCAGCGTTTGCGATATTACACTTGATAAATGTACGCCGTGGATTGAGAGCCTGAGTCCTGCCAGCGGTCCGCCAGGCTCATTTGATTCTGTAAATGGCTGTTGGTTTGGTGATACCGCCGGTAACCTTATTTATGGTAGTCAGTTTGCCACCTTTGAGTGCTCTAACGGCTGGAGTAAAAGTTTGATCGTCGGCACTGTGCCCTCCTCATTAGCCGATGGCACCTATCTGGTCGAGGTGGAGACTATTGATGTCTTATCTAATGTTTCTGATAGCGGTCAAGATGGTTCGACCTATGACGGTGTAGATTTTAATGTTACTAGTTTATGCGCTAGTTTATGCGCGGGTGGAGCGAATGCCAATGCGTATTGTACTGTAAATGCTGATTGTGACAGCGGAAGTTGCAACACCCCTGGCGTACCCCCGCCACCCGATGGTGTGCCGGGAATATGTCCGCCTCTAAATCCGGCTTCTGGGAAAGAGGGAACCAATGTAACTATAGAGGGACTTAATCTAATTAACACACTAGATACTAGTAATACACGAGTTTATTATCACGAGGGCTTAGCGGATTATTGGAATGATGTTGTGAACGTTCGCGGGCAAACTTGGGTGGCAGACAATATAACCACTACCCAGATACCAGTCGGGACTCAAACGGGAGATGTGATGGTGCAGGTAAATAATTGCCCGTCCAATGCCTTAACTTTTGGTATAAGCTGTAATAGTAATGGCGATTGTCTCAGTAGCGGTTGCTGTGTAGCTAATATATGTCAGGATGCATCGTTATGCAGTACGGGTGGTGTTGGAGAGTTATGCCAAATAGAAGAAAATTTAGCGACTACGGAATCACCGGAGAATCCCAATTGTGTTGAGGGGCCGATTACACCGCCAAGTACAGACTATTCATGCATTAGCAATACTGGTGATACTTCAGCGATATTCCCACCACCGCCTGAGTCATCCACCACGATCGCTTTTGGAGATGATTGCAGATTTTGCTGTACGCCTGGCGATGTTAATATAGACGATTTGATATGTGCAGAGAATGTTGGGGTATGTGATGGGGCGGGACGCGGTCTGTACTGTGGCTGTAGCTATGACGCTTCAGTTCCTGGCCCTGGTGACGCACAGTGTGGCGCACTCAGCTGCGGAAATGATACCTGTTGTTATCCAAAACCTATTTCAAGTCTTGTAGCGCCATCCAATAAATTGTGCAGGAATGCTGTGTTAAGTATCGAGTTTAACCAACAGATGGACCAGAGCACATTTGTGCTGGGTGCAGATTTTAATAGCCAACAAGTTGGAGAAAGCATCTTCGTGTATGATAATACTAATGCGGTTAATATCCCGGGATATATAGTGACTAATCTGACTAGAGTTGACTTCTATGCTGATGATCCTATGCCCGTTAATATTCAAGTATCTGTTTATACGAGCCTGCAATACTTACGTAATTCATACGGGATCGTCGCTGGTATTGCTGGAAATTTTCGAAATCATGCCTATACTATTGATGCCGCAGCACAGATATGTAAAATAGATCATATAGAGATAACTTATTGGGATCCCCTAAGAGGATTTATCTTCTTCCCCCCTCCTTCATTGTTTACCTGTGACTATGATGGCTGTCCGGGTGACTTTCTATTTACACCTCCGTTTGGCCCGGAGGTGGACGGCATGCAGCATTTTTGGATTGCGTACCCAAAGGATGTAAATGATAACCAATTATCTGGTCAGATTAAAATGAGCTGGTCAGAGAATGATCCCCAAGATATTTTCAGTGTGTCTGTTGATAAAGACGTACCTTATAATATTCCTTGTCCGCCAGAATCAGATGATAGTTTTGGCTGTTTTGTAGATTCGAATAATAAGAGTGGGCGAGGGGATCTAGTGATTACAGCTGATGGGACAAATTCTCCGTTAGGGGATTTAGGTAAAGTAACTCAGAGTGCCCGTATCAATGCCATAATGTGCTCTAGCCCTTGGCCCAGTCCCTTCTCGCCAGATTTTGACGAGCTGCCTTATCAGGATTCAGCTACTTCTGCCTTACCCAAGGCTGATAGCATAACTGGCTCAAACAATTTCATAACTAATTTTTCTACCTGGTATTGTCGGGATGATGGTGTACCGGCCTTGAATCCTGCCAGTAACGTAGTTATCAGAGAAGGATTCCCTTTACCATTCGACGGTAAAAACGAGCTGATTAAAGAATACTTTTTCTTACGAGCTGGCTCTGACGATGCCATTGGCATCAGGGTCATGGAGAATGAAACCCAGTTATCACCAACTGATTGGTATTTTGACCAGTTTGGCCGGGCGGCGCCAACTCCCCAGAAACTTATCATTGATGGTTATCAGGCAGTTCGAGCCGGACGGACAGTTTATGTCGGTGCCACGAATTTAGTTGCTGGAGCTCTATTCTCAAATGTCTATTTAATCTCTTATAATGAAGGGGCATCGGGAGAGACTCTAGCCATATATAACCGGTTACTAAGTAATTGGGAGTTTAATTTCAACATGGATATCGGGGACAAGGAGAAACTACAGCGTGATATGAGGCGCATCAATGATTTGAATGACGTCTATTCCAAGTTGCTTGACTATAAGGGGGCGAATGGCTTCTTCCCGTTATTGGAGGGTGGTACTTATGTGCGAAATATGAGTACCTCTAAGTGGCCATCTTGGCAGGATACTCTGGGAGCAGCGGCTGGTAGTAATTTGCCGGTTGATCCGATCAATACACTTGCCGTGCCTCATACGACACAGTGTCTAGAAACAAGCTATAATCAGTCTACTTGCTGGGACGACACTAATAAGCGTTATGAGTGCCCTGGGCCACTAGCTGTTGGTGATGA
>JADFTK010000019.1 GCA_022560375.1 Patescibacteria group bacterium | reverse complement strand
ATAAAAAAACAGACGAACTATTATCGTCTGTTTACTCTGGACCATACACATCTTTGCGCTGGTGCATTCTATCAATGACCTTTTGCCGACGCGGAGAAATAACTATTTCTGTAAAATGAACACGTCGTTCCCATTCAGGACTATTCGGCTCTATTGCTCCGAGGGGCGTAGGATCATCAACGTCTTTGGTGACTAAGTAGCTCAAGCAATGATCACCATCTGGCAATGCTTCAGGACAACATTTATCATTTAGTACAACTCTGAAAATGATACCGGGTTTATACTCCCGCAACAACTTTATTGCAGCTGTCTTGCTTCGCGCATGCACTGTGGTAAGCAAACCGCCAACTTTGTACACACTCGTATAACTTCGATATCGTCGCTTAATCACTTTATATATCCGGAAACATTGTAAGGGTCTCGGCATTTGAATAAACCTCCATTTTCTATTTTTGTTTTTACACCAAATACTAGCTTATTAACCTGGAGTTGTCAAGATATAGCCCATAAACAAAAGACCCCTCATGAGTAAGGGGTCTTTTAGGATTGTCGGCAATCTACCGTTGACTATTGAAATCACCACGAGGGCGGTCAGTCATAGGTCGCGCCTCATTGACTTTGAGTTCACGGCCATCAAGATCCTTGCCATTCATCGTGTCAATCGCCTTTTGGGCGTCTTCTTCAGTCGCCATTTCGACGAAGCCGAATCCGCGCGAGCGGCCTGTCATTTTATCAACGATTACTTTAGCTGATTCCACCTTGCCAGCAGCGGCAAAAGCTTCCTCCAGCTGAGCATCATCCACGTTATAGGAAAGATTTCCTATATAGAGTTTCTTTTCCATTGATGTTGCGATGTATTACTTTTTTAAAATGCAATCTCTTTAGGAAAGACCTTTGTCCACTAACGTGAAAATTTAAATCCTAAAAGACTAACGATGCTAGACTATCATGTCGGAATATGGCTGTCAAGAAAATATGAATACCCGACTAGGCTGTTGGTGCTAATGCGCAACCAACATTTCTTGCCATCCAGCTCCAATCCAAGAGGGCTCTCCATGGATCACCGGAATAAAGTGAAGCATAAGTACATCTTTCAAATATGCCACCATCTGTTGGGCTACCAGCAAATTTACTTTCAACAAACTTATCAATAATCGTAGACATGCTTTCTGGTAATGAAGAATAATCCCGATTTCCATCCATCCAAATACTATTTATCTTTTCGGAATATTGCCCACCACTAAATTCCATTGGTGCTCCAATGGTCACTAATTCATAAAAGTCAGCTTGAACCGCCCGAGGAATTGATATGCGATCTCCTACTAATAACCCCCATGACCAACTTGTTAAAATATCTGGTATTCTCCGTGCCACCCCCTCCTTAATGAAAAACCACTCATGATTTAATGTACTAACCGTTTGGTTAGCATAATGCGTATTTCCTATATCACTAAACCATCCACGCACCACTGATTTTAGCCAGCTATTCAATCTAGAAATTGACGTACTGTGATCTACATGAAATTGTAATTCATCGCAACGGGCATTTCTGCCCCAATAAGTAAAATAAGAATTATTTAATAGTATTGTATGATCTGGATTTAATGTATACACGTTCGAACTATCCGCTTCAGCAGGTGTTGTTACCAATGTACATCCAGCAACAGTAATTTGGGTCTCTCCATCAGAAGACGGATATGTCCCAGCATAAATAGTAGTTGCTGAAAATAAAAAAGCTGTGGCTATGGCAAATAAAGTAAGTTTTTTCATGATATATAATATTACTTATTAATAGTATAATTATACCGCACAACCATAACTAGTGCCAAGCTGCTCTGATAGTCGGGAAACAGGGCTACGTGCTTTATTACCCTTCATTTGCTACAATAGACTTAGAAACACACCATATATGGCTGTAAAAAAACTTATCGTTAGTATAACGGGTAGCAAGAAAAAAGATTGGCAAGATAAGCTAAAAGAAATAGACCGTTACAAAATAAAAGAAGTTGCTCTATTTATGCAACGATTTTCTCCCAGCCAAAAAAAAGGGTTATTTGAAGCGCTGCAAAACTCATCAATTAAAAAAATTCCTTTAGTCCATATTCGGGAAGATACTACCAAAAAAGAAATTGATTTTTTGGTAAAACATTTCGCCAGCCGCTATTTCACCATTCATGAATATCTTTTTAACCGATTAACAAATTGGCGAGGGGACTACCAGAAACTTTACCTGGAAATGAGCACGGATGATCGAGTAGCCCCTTACGTGCAGGTAGAAAAAATTGGCGGGTTCTGTATCGACCTAGCTCACTATAAAAAACAATCGGTCTGGCAAACCAAAGACTATGTCTATGTAGTAGAGCATCTCCAGAACATCGACTGTTCATGCAACCATCTTAGTGGGTATTCGCATAAAACTAATATGGATTTACACACCGTTACTAGCGTCCGAGATTTTGATTATATATACCAGCTGCCTCACAATCTTTTTGGCCAGGTCATGGCCTTGGAAATATTTAATTCCATCAGCGATCAATTAAAATATCAAAGGCTCCTAAAAAAATCTATAAAAAAGAAATTAGGCTTTACTATAATTTAATAACTAATAGTAATACTATGACCATAGACTTCAAGGACGATGTCGTAGATGAAGACGGCATGATGAGCTATTTCTCCTACAAGGAGAAAATGAAAAAGTTTTACCCACTAATGAAGGAGGCGAAAGCCACCAGAAAAAAACAACACCTAGAAATGAAAATCAAAGGCCGAACCTATGAATTTGTTGTTGATAAAGACGGTACTGGCAGCTTAAGGAAAAAACCTATTAAAAGTGGTTGGTTTTAAAAATATATAAATATATACACCTAATATGACAAAAACATTATCAGAAAAAATTAAGCAAGGTTCATCTATTATTAACTTCTCCCTCCCAGCTACTGATGGGCAAACATATACCCCAGCCTCATTTAGCGATAACAAAGCCTTGGTCATAGTCTTTACTTGTAATCACTGTCCTTATGCCCAGCTGGCCAAACCCAAACTCCAATATCTTCACCAACGGTATCATAATCAGGGGATTGGTTTCGTAGCGATAAATCCCAATGATGACGAGGCCTATCCAGAAGACAATTTTGATAAAATGAAGGAGGAGAGTTTTGACTATCCTTTTCCCTACCTGCGTGATGAATCAGGAAAAGTAGCCCAAAGCTACGGGGCGGTTTGCACGCCGGATACTTTTATCTACGATCAAGATCAAAAACTAGTTTACCGAGGCCAAATTGACGACGAAAGACCAAATAGTGATTCACCACTCTCTGATAAAGATGATAACTATTCACGCGATCTAAAAAATGCCCTGGAAGCGATATTAGCTGGCCACCAGCCGGCCCCAGAACAAAAACCATCGGTTGGCTGTTCCATTAAGTGGAAATCATAAACCGAGGCAATAGGTTGACAAAGGTCATGTCATGAGCTATACTGCGTGGTAACTCAAAAAATTAAAATTTTATGGCCGATAAATACTCCATATCAAATACCGCCCAAGAATTGATAGCCATCTTCAAACGTAGCTATCAGGACAAAGAAATTGGCGGTAGCAAAGATGAACCAAAAGTAAAAATTCATGAAACTATTGGTAAGGTTGCCTATGCCTACGAAAAAGTTCGTAATGCTGTTGACTATCAGGAAGAGCATCTTCTGAGAAAAAATGCGGTGGGACGCATGCTCAAACGCCGACTGCTCAGCAAAGAGCGGGGATCAGTCATTGCCGAACCGCTTATTCGCGAACTTATTAGGGCTGGCTATTTGCCCAACGACTACTTTCCTGAACGCCGCATTTCTGACATTGAACGCATCATCAGTAAATATGTGTCTTTAATAGACTTAACAGTCAACCAAACCAACCTCACTAAAAAAAATAAAACACTTAGCTGGATAATCTCAGTTGCTTCTTTCGAAATTGAACAATATTTTTCTCCCACCATCAGGGATGATGCCATGGTAGAAGCTATGTACAAAATTATCCGGCCCAATATCGATCTGCACAATGAATTTTTTAACACCGAGGATCAGGACATCCAGGTCTATATTGCTATGCACCGCTCTCTGATAAAATCCGATACCGCTATGCTTCGCTATCATCTGATTCACTATTATGCACCGGATTGGCGGTATATTACACCTGAGGAAATACCGGCTTTTGCGGCCAAACTTCCCCATCTCATGCTGCGGATAGACCAACAAATTAATAACAAGCTGTCGGACAGATTATTTACTCACATGAAAAAATTTGCGCCCTTGTTTACGGTACTGAAGGACGTACTGCAACAGAATCCTGAATCCGCAGAACAGATTCTAGATAATCCTAAACTATTAGCGGAAAAAGTCAACCAAGCCTGCCAAAAACGCTATGCCGATGCCAGCGCCAAACTAAGTCGCGGGATAATCCGCAGTATCATCTACATTCTTCTCACCAAAACCATATTGGCTTTTGTCTTAGAGTTGCCCTACGAAGCATTTGTCATCAAAAAAATTAAGCTACTGCCGCTGGCTATCAATGTAGCCTTCCACCCATTTTTAATGTTCTTAATCGCCACTTCTATCCGAGTACCGGCCGAGAAAAATACCCATAAAATAACTCAGGGTGTCTACGAAATAGTGTACGATCTGGCGGAAAAAGAAATATTAGCTAAAAGGGAAGAAACTTTCCGTGGCAGCAGATTAATGAACGCTCTCTTTAGCCTATTTTACTTCGTGGCCTATTTCGTTACCTTTGGTTTAATTATTTGGGGACTGAGGCTCTTAGAATTTTCCATTGTCAGCGGATTTTTATTCATGTTCTTCCTGAGCGTTATCAGCTTCTTTGGATTGCGCCTGCGGAATACTGCCAAAGAGCTGGTCATTTTGGACAAACGTGAAGGTGCTCTCGTTATTGTTTTCGACTTTTTCGCCTTACCTATTATACGAGTCGGGCGCTGGATTTCCAGAAAAACCTCAAAAGTAAATATCTTCATGTTTATTTTAGACTTTATTATAGAAGCCCCTTTTAAGGTTCTGATAGAAACCGTGGAAGATTGGGTATCTTTTCAGCGGCAGAAAAAGGACGAGACATTTTAAAACAGCCAGTACCAACCCTAACTAAAAAAACGCTCTCAAAATATGAGAGCGTTTTTGAATATTATTTCAATTATTTATCTCTCAACTTTAATTGAAGTGCCCAGCTCGGAGCTTAGCGCGTCTATGGTTACCCGTCCCGTAACGACATCTTTAGATACTAAATAACTAGTATTATACGACGTGCAGGCTCCTGACCAATTACCATTTTCAGGATCGACTGGCATAGCCGTTATATACGAAATACCTGAAACCTCTCCAACTAAACTTTCACATAAATCAATATCGCTGCCTCCCGATCCGATATTGGTCGGTGTAGCTGTTATGGTTGCAGGTACGATGCCATTATTATCCACGGCATATTGATGAATGGCATTGAGTGTGGCATTGACATCATTCCAGCGCTGGGCGTTCCTGGCCTGGGCAAACTGCCGGCCCGGATTAATAGCTACTATAACGATAGCCGCTAAAATACCGATAATACCAATCACCACCAGTAACTCTAGTAGTGTAAAACCGCGATTTTTGCTGGATTTTGCTGGGTGTAATTCCATAATGATCTTCCTTAATTTATTTAAAATAACTTACTAAATTATAAGTAAAACATTTATTTAAATATAGTATAACACAATATTATTCTGTATTCAATTGATTTGGTACAGATTCATACACGTTGTCATCACCAGTTGGCCTGAATATTAAAACTGCAAAAAACACAAGTATGAGAAAAATAAATACCCCTAGTAATTTAAATAACTTTTTTTTATCTTTAGTCGCATAAGTTTCTTCGATTACTTTTACCTTTTTTACCTGCCCGGTCTTTTTAGTTTTTGGTTTTATGGGCCATAAACTAGTAACCGCTTTATGGTGGTCGTCCGCACGCCTTAATAAATTGAGGCCACTGTGATCTATGTCTTCACTGGCTCCTCTTAAGGCTAAGCCAGTAACTGTTGAATAAAATGGTATACGCTTTTCGACCAGCTTCAGCTTACTGCTGTACTGAATACGAGCTAGTGGCTTGGCTGCCTCAACCGGGATTTTAACCTGCTGGTAAATATAATCAGACAAGCCAGGTAATAAACTAGTACCACCGCACATGATTATTTTACCTACGCTAAATTTAGTTTTGCGTTCATAATATCTGAGGGCCCGGCCTATTTCGTGAGCCATTTCCGCAATCGGTTGCTCCAGAGAAAATCCCGAATCTCCATTTGTTTTTAAACCGGTATTATATTTTTTCTTTTCTGCCTCTTCATGGCTTATCGAAAGTTGCTTGATAATAATCTCGTTTAAAATATTACCACCTATATCTAAAGTGTGGGCATATCGAATCCCATGGCGATCATATATAGTTATAACAGTATTACGAGCGCCGGCATCAACAATCAATGTCCGCAGGTCAGTATCGTCACCAACTATGGCTCTGGCAATTGACGTTGATTCTGGCTCTATAACGACTGGGCTCAATCCAGCCTGCTTTATGACATCCCGTAAATCGTCAACAATATCTTTAGCACAAGCGGCATACAATACATCCTGGAACTCTCTCGCCTGATTTATTACCTGATAATCATGATAAACCTGATTAAAGGCCAGAGGAATAGTTTCCTCAGCCTTGTACTGGACGGACTCCCCTATATTTTTTGGGGAAATCGCCGCAGGTAACTCAAATACATAAAGAAAAACCTTTGACTCAGGGATTGATAGCACCACGTTATTGGTTTTTATCCGACGCGGTGTGGCTTTCTTCATCAGCTGCTGGACAGCGGAAACCAATTGCTCTTTATTTAATATGCGGCCATTGGCCACCATACCCTCATCCAGGACAATACGGCTGGTAGCCACCACCGTATTTTTACCAAATTTCTTTTTTACTTCAAAAGCCTCAATCGAGCGATCGGAAATATCTAAGCCAAATGCATGTTTTGAAAAAAGTGACATATTTAATTTAATTCCTGCCAATAATCAAGGTCTAAGGTGTTGCCAACAATAGTTACTTGGCTCTCTAACTGGCGTTGAATTCCGTTAACATCGGAATCAACGATAATAGTTCTAGTATCACCTAGACTACTGACTACTATGGTACACGAGCCGACACCTATATTCAAATTGCCTCCAGTATAACTATTGTCCCTTTTTACCCTTAAATAAGCCTCCCGCATACAAGCGTCAGCGACAGCGAAACTCTGAGCGGATTGTTGCTTGAGTAAACCGGTTTTCGTTTCATCCACACTTAAAACATTCATAGTCAGGCTGATTGCCAAAGTAACGCTAAGTATAATGATAACGGCAATTAAGGCAATGTAGCCACGTTGATTTTTTGGTAATAATTTCATATTAGCGATCGCGTAACTCAATTGTCATTTCAAATGAGTCAGTAAAGGCCCATTCTTGCCGGCCACTGGGATTTCTATGGGACAAGGTAAAACTGACAAATACATTCCTGGTTTTATCATTAGGCGAAGATAGATTAGTAAAGGTAAGGTTTGATACTTCCACATTACCTGAATGAAGATCCAATGTCGGGTCTGCTCCCTGGGTCATGCTTAAACTGCTGCCATCTAGTGCAAATATAGTGGGATTTTTTTTTCCATCACTCATTTCCAGAACCAGGGTGGTGTCAGTAACACCAATAGCTGGAGTGGTTATTTTTCTAGCAGATCGTATCACTTGGGTAATCTTTTCTAGCATAAACCTGCTATTTTGCTCCACCTCCTGAATGGCAAAACTTTTAGTCCGATTATTAATAATACTGATGGCAAAGCTAGTGGCCCCGATTAAAATTCCAGATACCAAAACCACATATATCATAACTTCTATTAAAGTAAAACCTCTTGGCTTTTTATGGTTCATAGTCCAGGGTTACATCTCTTAAAACGGGCGTGGCCGTACCATCTGAGCTCAAATAAGCCTTGTACTGCAACCAGCGAATTCCGCTAGCTCCAGGATCAATCTCTACAGTGGTCCCTTGAATAGTATAAAAACTGCCGCTGGTTCCGTCTGGGCCCACCCAGATAGCGGATGATAAATTATTTTGTGAATTGGCGGTACGAAATTGAAATTCTACATCAGTTGCCGGAGGCTCATCCACTGTCCAGTCTAAATAATTAAATACTGATGACCCCGAGCCGGTATTTAAATTTGAAGATTCAAATGTCCCGACACTGGCATAAGTAGAAATGCTGGTCTTCTCGTAAACAACACGCACATTATTTAAAATTACCAATTGGGTACTATCAGATGCTAAAAATGCCCTAAACATTATCTTGCCGCTGGCAGTGGTAAACTGTGATATGTTGCTGCCAACATCAGAAGCAATATTATAATCAGTCGCGCCTGCCACAACCCAAGCACCACCATCCCAATAATACCAAGTAGTACCGTCGTCATCAGATAATTGGTAATAAATTTCTCCTCCATTTTTCGTGGCGGTTTCCTGGAAATCAGTCCAACCTACCAAATCTGCTGGAACGAATGAGGCCGTTGGCTCGATTGTGGGATCAGTGTCAACGTAAGATGGGCTGCCCGTGTCCCAAGTTACCCCGACATCATCAAATCTTACCTGATAAGCGCCAGCGCGATTATTATCCGTTTCTACCCAGACAGCAATTTTGAAATAGTATGTGCCAGGAGTGGTTAAAACGCTGGTAACATCAATAGTTTCGCTGGCCCAATTAGTAATCCCCGTCAGTGGTCCTGATGACCATATTTCTGAACCAATAAACGGTTCCCCAGCAGTACTATCAATAAAAACATAGACTTCTAAAAGCTGCGGGGTGTCCTTAAAGGTACTGACCATCCAGCTGAAATCAGCATTGATAAACGACGGACTGGAATTAGTAATGGTAAAAACCTGCTCAAAAAAACCGCCGACCAGATCCTGGCGACCCCTCGGTACTTTAATCTCTATTCCACCACCGGTTTGCCCAATATTCCCATTCCAGCGGCCTGTCACATTAACTTCCCCAACATCCTGATCCCAATCGTTGTACACCCAAGGTAATTCATCTGTATCAAACCCCGAATTTTGCGTACTGCCTATGGCGCTACCTTGATTTACTAGCCTGGCCTGAGAGGACGCCACCTCAATATCCGACGGATTATAAGTATAATTGCCTGACACATCAAACGGCCAATCGAAAATTTCGCTGGTAATGGCCTGGGCTAGCTGAATTTCTCCGTCATCAATCAGTGTGGTGACAGTCTGGTCTTTGGTCCCCAGATCAAACTCAGCCTGGGTAGTCTGACGCCACTTAATACTCCGCCAATTAATTAACAATGACTCTATAGTGACCTCGGACGGCCTGCTAGTTGTAAAATCCCAATTTATTTTTGAAGTTACTTTTTTGGTATCAAAATCCAGAGTGCCCCCAGTCTCTACAATATCCCCATTAACATCTCTGTAGACTGGCTCTATGGTAACTCGTCTAGTAAATATATTTTCAAAAATGTTGCTGCTACCCTGCCAGTCCCAATACCCCATACTGTTATCAAGCCCGTGGTCACCATCGATGACATATCGCCAACCTCGAGAAGCTATACTGAGAGACGCTTCAACACCTTCCCCAGCTAACCAGGATGCTTTAGTTCGTTCAGCACCCTGACGATTGGCTATTTGAGCATCCAGGGTTAAGAACATTATGCTGGAAACCACTAAAATAAAAATTGTCATGGCTACCAGCAGCTCAATCAAACTTTGACCTTTTTGATTATTAAATCTATTGAGCATGAGCTACCCCTAACTCGTTAATTGTTATGGTCCGCGACTCCCCAAAATTTGTGCTGATAGTAACTGTCTCTACAGTGGTCGTGCCGATAATTCGCGCAAAAACTACATCAGAACTAGTCCCGGTACTGATATTGAAAACGTCTGGCAAGACAACTTCCTCGTTAAATGGATCAGATGGAGAATAGCTGGACCCGCGAAATATCACAAAACGATTACTCTCAAAATGAACCCCAAATTCCGAAAACGATTCTGAGGCCATGGCCCGGACCTGAGCACGACGTAAATTTTGTAATATCTCCTGGGTAAAATTATCCATTTGGCTGGATACTTGAAACGACTGATAAAATGGTATAGCAAAAGCCACAATGACTCCAAGTATGCCAATGACTATTAATACTTCTACCAGGGTAAAACCATTCTTCTGTGGCCTAAGCTTCATCATAGATTACCTGGTCAGAGATCCAGTAAACTGGTAGATAGGGGAGATGATGGCCACTGACAAAAATCCAATCACCAAACCCATAACTATTAGTAAAATGGGCTCTATGACCGAGGCTAGATTCTTGGTGGCACTATCTACTTCTGCTTCATAAAAATCCGCTAGATATGAGAGGGTATCTTCGAGCTTGCCAGTTCTTTCACCCACCCCAATCATGCGATTTGCCATTTTTGGTAAATAACGCTCGTCATTCAAAACCGCGGCGAGAGATCTTCCTTTCTGCAAGCCGTCTTGGGCCCTCAATAATTCACGTTTGAAAAATACATTTTCCACTACCTGAGAAGTGATAATCAGGCTTTCATTAATAGTGACCCCACTTTTTAATAGTACCGATAAAATACGTGTCATCCTGGCTAAGTTTGTATGACGGGTAATTTTTTTGACAACCGGCAGTATCAGATAAAGTTTATGAAAAAATGGCCTAGTGGCCGGTGCTTTCACGAGCACCCTAATAGCCACGAGAAGAATAGCGGTAAAGCCAAGTACATACCAGCCGTAGTCGACTAAAAAGGTGGCTATACCTAAAAAAACTTTGGTGATAACCGGCAGCTCAATCCTGAATGTTTTAAACATATCGACCAGCCTAGGTAAAATAAAAATACTTAAACCAGTCCCCAGCAAGAAAGTGGCAGACAACACAATAGACGGATAAATCATGGCCGAGCGAACTTTGCGTCTCAATTCATAATCCTTCTCTAGTTCCGTGGCAGCATAATCTAAATTCTCCTCTAGCGTGCCGCTGGCCTCACCAACCCTAACCATGCCAATAATAAGCCCCGAGAATCGGGTAGGGTACTGGGCCAAACTATCAGCTAGCGACTGGCCATTTGACACGCTATCTAGCACCCCTTGGATTACTTTTCGCATAGACTTGGTTGGAGTCTGCTCTTGGATTATCTGCAGAGCTTCAATTAATGATAATCCTGAACGCAGCATAATAGACAGATGCCGAGCAAAAATAACTTTATCAATAGTTGAACTTTGGCTCAAAGACAATCCTCGAACTACAGCATAGGGAGCCATAGTTAATTTTTTTTTCTGCTTTACGACAGATACCACAGATAAATTCTTCTGTCGCAATCGTGATAGTACCTCCTCCTTAGAAGGGGCTTCCATTTCCCCTTGCTGTATGGCCCCGGTGGCCGTAGACACAATATATTTAAATATCATAATGATATTATAATTTTAACCTAGGTTGTTATAACCCGAAAAACCTCTTCAATAGTAGTGATGCCCTGAGCCGCTTTTTTCAGACCATCATCAAGCATCGGGATCATCCCTTCAGCTATAGCGGCAGTACGTATTTCACCGCTATTCGAACGCTTCATTACCATCTGGCGGATCGTATCAGTCATTTCTAGCATTTCAAAAATGCCAATCCGTCCTTCAAAACCAGTATCGTGGCATAATTGGCAACCTTTACCACGGTAAAGCCGAATGTTTTTTTTAAACATACCAATCTTTTCTAAAGCTTTCTTGTCTACAGCTCTTTTATACTTTTGTAAATCTTTCTCGGTCGGGATAAAACTTTCTATGCAGCCTTGATGTATTTTTCTGACTAGCCGCTGTGCCAAGGCCACGCCCACAGTGGTGGCGATTAAAAAAGGTTCGATTTTCATTTCTAATAAACGGGGCAGGGTGGTCGGGGCATCATTGGTGTGCAGGGTAGAGAGAACTAAATGACCGGTCATGGCAGCGTTAATAGCTATGTCAGCTGTATCCTCATCACGAATTTCACCAACCATAACAATGTCCGGATCCTGTCGCAGTACTGATCGCAGACCCTTAGCAAAAGTTAGGTTTGTTTTTTGATCCACCTGTATCTGGTTGACCCCCTGGATATCATACTCAACCGGATCCTCAATAGTGGATATATTCACCTCTCTTTTATTCAATATTTTTATAATAGCATATAAGGTGGTAGTTTTTCCGGAACCAGTGGGGCCGGTAGCCAATACCATGCCGTGCGGTTTTCTAAACTCTTTTTCTAATATTTTTAAATTCTCTGGGGCTAGACCCAATTCTGAAAGCTTAAACTGACGTGATTTTTCTGATAATAATCGCAGAACTGCTTTTTCACCATCTGAAACAGGAATGACCGAAACCCTAACATCAACTTTTTCTACATCCGTCTCGAAAACTAATCGTCCGTCCTGGGCAGACCGATGCTCATCAGTACGGAGCCGAGACATAATTTTGATTCGGGTAATAAGAAACGAATGAACGTCTTTGGGCAGGGTAACTACATCATGGAGTATACCGTCAATACGAAACCGTATGACCACAGTATTGGCATGGGGTTCGATGTGTATATCCGAAGCTTTATTTTGATAAGCATACTCCAATACCGTATCGATAATCCTAGTAACGGGTAGCTCACTATCCTCTGGTTTTTTGGATCGGGTAGCTTCAATATTTTCCTTGATAATATCATCAAATTCTTCTTTTATTTCCTTACGATAATGCTGCAACCCTTCTATTATATTGATAGAAGAAGTGTAATAAGGGGTCACCTTCTCACCTGTCTTTTTTTCTATAAAAAATATCAGCTCATCATTACTCGGGTCATTCATGGCTAGCTTGATTCCCTCTGACCCTCTAGCAAAAGTAATGATCTTTTGCCGCTTGGCTACCAACTCTGGTACTATCCTCAGAACCGATTCGTCGATTCTCTTTTTTTTTAAATTAACGTAGGGGACATTATAAATATCTGAGGCTAGCTGACCTAAATTTTCATCAGATATATATTCATCATCTACCAAAACATCCTCGATAGAAATTTTTGCATCTTCTGATTTCTTTTTTACCTCAGCCAGCTCTTTACTAGTCAGTAGCCCACTATCTACTAGTACCTTGCTTAATTTTTCTAAATCTATGGGCATAGGCTAAGTCAGGTATCTTTTCATCTTGGCCACTAGATCCATCAAACCAATGTCTGACTTCACCAGGTAATCGATGGCTCCCAGTTCCTTGCCGCGCTTAATATCTGATTCCTGACCGAGATTGGAAAGAATAACTACTGGTATTTTTTTTGTCTTGGGATCGGATTTTATTTCTTCTAATACCATAAATCCATCCTTGCCCGGCAGTATTAAATCAAGCAGGACTAGATCCGGCAACTCTGTTTTTACCTTGCGCAAGGCTTCGTCGCCGGTGATGGCCACGGACACATCAAATCCGCTGATTTTTAATTTATTGCTATAAATCTTCAGCAATGACAAATCGTCTTCGACTAATAATATTTTATATGTTTTGCTCATAGCTATCTATGATTGAGTTGGTAATTGAAAATAGACAGAGGTCCCTTTATTTTCCTCTGAGACAAGCCAAATTTTTCCATGTAAAGCCTTAATTATCATCTTTGCCAGATAAAGCCCCAATCCTGAACCCTGTGTATCTTTGCCTATGACATTTTTACCACGATAAAATTTCGAAAAAATTTCTTCTTGCTCTCCCTGGGGTATGCCTACCCCATTATCCTTGCTTAAAAATTGAACCTTTCCTTCTTGATATGATAACGATATAGTAGCCTGGCCCTTACCGTCCGTATATTTGATAGCATTGGTCAAAATATTTTCTATTACCTGTTTTATCTTTATTGGATCAGCTAATACTTTAGGTAAATTATTACTTGGCTCGATGAGTATTAATTCACAATTTGAAGCCTTGGCCAATGGTGCTAGCTTATTTACTTCCATTTTTACTATTGCATACAGGTCAATGGGCTCAGGTTTTACTATTATTTCTTCGGTGTCGAGCCGTACCGCCTTGAGGTAATCATTCACTAGTTTAATGGTATCCAAATCGATTTTCAAAGCTTCGTCCAGATACTCCTTCTGACCATCGTTCAATTTCCCCTGATCACCGGTTACTAATGCTTCTAGATAACCCCTAATTATAGAAAGTGGGGTTCGTAGCTGATGGCTAATGATGGATATAAATGACGATCGACGCTCCTCAGTTTTTTTTATTTCTTCTTGTTTTATCCTGGAAACTCTTTGCTGTAAATATGAAATATAAAAGATCGCGCCCAGTAATATAATGAATAGAATAAAGATTAACGTTGCCATAGTTTTTATTTTTTCCATGTTAAAAATACCATAAATAAACCATTTTGTCAATCTGAAAACTTCACTTCTGGTGGGCCGATTATGATTTTTTTGTAAAATTGACAATACCCATAAATTATGCTAAAATTAATTTATCAAAATAAAAATAAAAAAATATTATGCCTATAAAATCTGGAAGTGCCTCTTTTAATAAAACAATGTTCGTTGCCCTCGGGCAGAATATTTATTTTAAAAAAGGTAGAAGCTCTCTCAATATCATATTACTAGTTAAACGATTATTATCATTACAGCCATATGTCAAAAATAGACGACATCCTTAAGGCTGCAGTCGACCAAAAAGCATCTGATGTTCATCTAGTTGCAGGGCGTTTACCTATTTTTCGGATTGACGGCCAACTTATCGAGATGGGGAATTCCAAAAAAATTGATAAGAAAGAGGTTGAAGAAATGATATACTCCATCCTATCTGAAAAACAGAAAAACATATTAATCAATGAGAGGGACCTAGACCTTTCACATGAAATAAGTGGTGTCAGTAGGTTTCGAGTCAATTGTTTCTGGGAGCGGGATAATCTGGCTCTAGCCGCCAGAATTATTTCTCCAGTTATTCCAAATATGGAGGAGTTAAACATGCAGGAAACTGTCTACGACTTAATTCGAATGAAACAAGGCCTAGTCTTGGTAACTGGCCCGACCGGCTGCGGCAAATCAACGTCTCTAGCCGCCATGATAAACCTGATCAATCAAGAAAGAAGCGAACACATCATTACTCTCGAAGATCCTATTGAATTCATCTACCCACCCACCTCCGGGAAAAGCCTCATAGTTCAGCGGCAACTAAGTACCGACATTATATCCTTTTCCAATGCCCTTAAACATGTCTTGCGACAAGATCCAAATGTAATTCTGGTTGGTGAGATGAGAGATCTAGAAACTATTAGTGCCACTATTACCTTGGCAGAAACAGGTCATCTCGTACTCGCTACTCTACATACTCATAACGCTGCCCAGACAGTAGACAGAATTATTGACGTGTTCCCCCCTTATCAGCAGCCTCAAGTCCGTCTCCAGATTTCATTATTTCTAAAAGGTATCATTTCCCAGCAATTACTGCCCAAGATTGGAGGCGGTAGAATCGCGGCCCGTGAAATTCTTACTAACACCGCAGCTATCAGCAACCTGATTAGAGAAAATAAAATCCCCCAGATAAAAACAGTTATCCAAACAAGTGCTGATGAGGGTATGTTCACCATGGACCAGGATCTTAAACGATTGTATGACGACGGATTGATTGAAGAAGATGTGGCCAAAAGCTATATGATTACGCCGTCACTCATCGATGCCTAATCCGAAACTGACCGTATAAACATCTAAATATCCCTTCGATGAGTACATGGCCTAGCTAATGTATTGATTTATAATAGCAGCCGTGGTAGGTTACTACAGTTATACTTCAGCCTGCGCCCGTAGTTCAATTGGATAGAATGTGTGGCTTCGGACCACAAGGTTGGGAGTTCGAGTCTCTCCGGGCGCAAGATATATTAAACAATTTAATCCATAAACTATGATGGAAAGAGGATCCTATCCAGAAGGAACAAAAAATGAAACAGAGCCCAGTAGTAGCTTGGACTCATTAAAAGAAAAGATAGAGATTGAAAGAAAAAATCAAATCCCTAGTGAAATTGCCGAAATACTAATGAATATTCTACAAAAACGAAATCCATACTCCGAAAAATTAAAAATACAAAAGAATGGAAACATTGATTCAACTAAAAGATTTGATGGTTCCCTATCACTGATAACTTCCGCACTATTAGGTGAGATAACGGTTGAAGAGTTTATGAAGTTAGCCATGACCACACAGGAAAAATTTCCGGAGCTAAAATTTTCATTCAATCAAGACCCTGAAGGACAATGGATAGAATACTCGGTAGCGATAGATTAAATTATTAAAATGAAGGGCGGTTAGCTCTCGCCCGCTTAGCGCCTGAGCGCAAGCAATGGCGAGCGGGCAGCTGGTTAGAGCGGTCGCCATAGGCGACAGGTCACCTTACTGCAATATTATTGTCTAATAAATGTTCTACGTTTATATACTGCAAAGTCAAAAGAATAACCGACTTTATACTGGCTCAACCAATGACCTGGCTAGGCGCCTCAAAGAGCATAACTTTGGAACTAGCAAATATACTAAATTGACAAAACCGTTTAAGTTATTATATGAAGAAAAATTATCTACACGATCAGGAGCTCTCAAACGTGAAAGATTTTTTAAGAGTGGACTTGGTAGAGAATGGATAAAGAAAAATGTTCAAAATAATAAGGGCGGTTAGCTCAGCTGGTTAGAGCGCTTCGTTTACACCGAAGAGGTCGTAGGTTCGACTCCTTCACCGCCCACCATAAAAATTAATACTATGCAATATGTAGTAGGAATAATCGCCATCGGTATAGGTTTCCTCATTACCTGGAAATCTGACTGGCTCATGAACAACTTCGGCCGTATTGCCTGGGCCGAAGCTCACCTCGGTACTGAAGGTGGCACCAGGATGCTCTATAAACTAATTGGTATTGTAACTATTATTTTTGCCTTCCTCTACATGAGCGGGGCTATGGGATCTATATTAAGAGGAATTTTTAGCTCATCCATTGATTCAGTCGGAACTTAAATGGGTCTACAAAGGGCCCTTAGCTCAGCTGGCTAGAGCGCGTGCATGGCATGCACGAGGTCGTGGGTTCGAGTCCCATTCGGTCCACCGCGTCAAGACAGTCATTTTTGTCACATCCGGCAAGACTCACATCCGCCGACAACCTCGGTGTTACAAGGGTTTTTAGGCAGATTGGCTCGTTTAAACTGATTTCCGGAAAAGACGCCGCGACATTGCTTCGCGCAAAGGACCAGGCTCCCAAAAAGACGTGAATAGAGCGCCGTGGAGCGCGCACGACCTCGCACCATCCGGACTTCTGATATGGCCCTATTTCTTGTCTTATCGCTTGACCTCAAAGGGCTCCCACTGGTAACCTTATTCTGAGTTTCTTGAACTCTTAACTATGACCTTAACTATGACTCCGTCCAATATAAAACGTATCCTCTTTCTTGCTGGTGGCTTGGTGCTCTTACTGGTTCTGGTGGGGACGTTTCTCCCGGTGCGCCAGGCACCCGAGGAGGTACCCCCCGTCTCACCTAGTCGTAATGTGGCTGTACTTGAGCCCCTGATCATCAATGCATTACCGGGATTAGTCGGCAACACGACCTGGAGTTCGGGTTTCATCATATTGCCGAGCCCGGTATCTCTCGCCGGTTTAGATGGAGTTTTCATTGACGTTGAATTTATGGATGCGATTTTGCAAATGAAAGACTTAACTGGAACTTCGCTGGAAAAACTGACCGTTGAGCTGTTCGGTACTGTTGTGGAGCCGGATCAGGATATCAGCGGGGAACCGCACGATGAGGTAGCGTTCGGATTCTACTTCGATGACCTGGCCCTTCTATCGGATGCTGCCGGAGGAACGGTTAACATTTCGTCTGCAAACGGAAGTGGGCTCTTTCAACAGTCAGTGAACCTGACCGACACCGAATTCCTTTTTGGTGGTCTCACACTTGAGATCTATCAGGATGGCGCTGGTTCGACGGAAATCACTGGGTTGAGGATTTCGTTAGAAGCGGATGCTATGGCCGTCGAGGCCTTAGATTCCACCTATCCCCGTTGACGGAGATGGCCGTACCGGATGAACTCGACAACTGCTCAGGAGATTGTAAATGTCCGTTATTTCTTGCACAAACTGGTTCCAACTTTTTTCCACGGGGGCCACACAAATTTTGCAGTCCCGCTTAGCGGGAGAAAAATTGAGTACCTAGCCCTGCGGCGGGCTGTAAAAAATTAATAAATTTACTTCGTTTCGGATAATTTTCGTGGGCCCGTAGTTCAGCTGGTTAGAATGCCTCGTTTGCAACGAGGAGGTCAGCGGTTCGAATCCGCTCGGGTCCACCAAATGCTACCTACCGAGCCATTAGTTCGCCCGCCCTCGATCGAAGAAGAAGACAAATCCAGGGATATCGGCAGGGTCTACCAAATAATTATAAATAAAAAACTCCTTATATATACGCAAGGAGTTTTTTGATTTAATTGCTATTCTTTACGTAACAACTCTTTTCTTATGATCCCTAAATCCATTTATGATAAAACTTACTCGGAAATAGAGGTGATACCAACCGAGCCCAAACCATCTACCCGCGTAATCAAACTAAATTCACCATCCTGTACCATCTTGCCCCAACGCTGGATGTAAAAATTATTAAAGTATAATCCAGGTTCTGGCGGCAATACACGAAAGGTGAAAGTGCCGTACTCTCCCGGCTTGACGCTGCTCTCATTGAGTCTAGTGGTAGTGTAGTCACCCAGCCAACTTTTATCCCTGAAACGGCTGACTGAATTGCCTAGATCAAAAGCCTCCAAGGTTACATGCTGGTCCCAAATGGCTAAACCGGTATTTTTAAACTTTACTGTTATGACCGGTCGCCAAAGATTCAAAAGAGCTGGGGGAATGTTATGCCCTGCCAATGTTGCTTGGTACTTAGAATCTACTCTAGTGATTGATCGGTCATCATGCTGGATCATATCCTCGATGCCAGTTAATCGATATATATTTAAATACTTACCTGGCCCACCAGGACTACGGAAGGTAAACTGGAAAGTTGCAAATTCATTGGTAGCTACTGTATCTTCGGCAAAATTAATCTGCCCAAAAACGTCTGGCCAACTGGTATCATAGTACTGGCTAATCTTATCCCCTAAATCATAGATGCCTAGTTTTACTTCACCTTGCGTCCAAGTTTCCCGGCCAACATTTTTGTATCTAACAGTTACGGTTTGGGTATCGCCAGTATAGCTAGCTGGGTAAATTATTTGATCCTCCAATACTGCTGAGTAGTCATAGCTGGTTATGCCTGATATTCCGCCAAGGGCAATAAAGCGAACTTGGGCAGCCGCACGAATATCGTCTAGAGAATCAAAAAGATTCTGACCCGGACAATCTGTGCAATCAACATCCCGATGGCCACTAACATTAGGATAAATATCATCAATTAAATAACCCGATTCATCAGGAGCAATGCCAAATTGAGCGCCCTTTTGTCCAATTAGCTCAGCCAGTGCGTCGGTAACGGCCTGATTCAAAGTAAGCTCATCCTCATAGTCGCCAAGTATAGCGATGCCAATAGTCCCACGATTAAAATTGGCTTCTAAGTCAGCGCTGCCAAACCGGGCTATAGCACATGTGCGGCTTCGATAAGAATGTGCCCCAATTACCCCGTCGCCACCAGTACGGCCTTCATATATATTTCCCTCTTGGTCAATAATATAATTATAACCAATATCCCCCCAGCCCAGCACCACCGCGTGCCAATAATAAACACCACGAATAGTATCTTCCGAGCCATCAGTGCCATCGCTACCAGCGGTGTGATGGACAACAAATGTTTGGGGAGATTGATATTCCGGCTCCCATATTTCATTGTCCTTGGCATCAAACCGCCAATCCTCATCTGCTACCCAATCGGCTCGAGGAATTATATTCAATTCACTGGCCGCGGATACTTTATTAAACAGCCAGTCCAATAGATTCCAATCACTTATAATTTTTTGTTGACGGGAATCAATATATATAAACCGGAATGCTTCAATGGAGTTATCTGCCTCAATTTTAAATTGAGCCTTGGTAGCAGCCGCAGCTAAAATCGGCTCAGTATTATAATGCCAGCCGTCTTTCTCAAAAAAATATCCTGACTCGGGTGCATACCACTTGGTCCATCCATCGGTGCTATAGAAACGCAGTTGAACGCTGACCACTTCACTGTCACCACGCCAGGCAAATCCAGCGACATTAAAAGGGTAGGCGGTAATTAATTCATTGGATAAATAGCTACCTTCATCTATCAATAAGGATGAAATTACTAACTCATCACTGCGTACCTCTGCTGGGGTATCGGCCAACACCTGAGTAGACAAAACAACAATTGCCATTACAGCAACCGTACCCAAAACAAACAACTTGATTGTCTTTAATTTATACATGGTTTTTATTTTTGTTTTTGCATTTACTCCCTTTATTATAGCGCATTTTCGGAGTTTTGTAAAGTAGCAAGCTGCCTTGACGTATTCTAAATATAGTGAGAAAATATCCCAATCATTTAAAAACGATCTTTAATATAGGAGAAATACTAATGACCCGGCCAAAACTTATTGTTTTTGCTTCAGGATCGAAAACAGGTGGGGGCTCAGGATTTGAGAATTTGGTAGTCAGCGTTAACAATGGCATCTTGGATGCAGAAATTATGGCTGTTGTTTCTAACCACGCTAATGGTGGCGTCCGGCAACGGGCTAATAAACTGCAAATACCATTCTACCATATGACTAAGCCATTCACTGCAGAAGCGTACCAGGACATTGTAAAAAAGTTCAGTGCTAAATGGATTGCCTTGTCCGGTTGGCTAAAACTGGTATGCGGTCTGCCGCCAGAACACACCTTTAATATCCATCCCGGTCCTTTACCGGAATTTGGCGGTCAAGGTATGTACGGCCATCACGTACACGAGGCCGTACTCAAAGCTTTTCTAGCTGGCCAGTTTCCGTACTCGGCGATTACTATGCACTTTGTTGACGAAGCATATGACCGTGGTCCAACTTTTTTCCAAAAGCGTGTGCCTATCTACCAGGGTGATACAGCTGATACGCTAGCCGAGCGCGTCAACGAAACTGAACACGCTTGGCAACCGTATATTACTGACCTAATAGTAAACGGCCACATACGATATGAAAATGGAAAGGTAATCGTACCTGGTTGGTATACATGGTTCAGCTGCCATCTTGAACTAGCCGTATAAAACAAAACCGCC
>JADFTK010000058.1 GCA_022560375.1 Patescibacteria group bacterium | reverse complement strand
GTGGAACATACTGTTCTAACAGAATGTGTAACCTGTAATACCATTTGGACGAGCGGGTATCGTATAGTGGTAATACCACAGCTTTCCAAGCTGTTGCCGGGGGTTCGATTCCCCCTACCCGCTCCAAAAAACAATCTAAATAATATTAGATTTTTTTGATACATAATTATTCTATAACCAAAGGAATCGAACGGGTAGAAGCGAGCCAAAGGCGAGAGTCGATAAATACGACCATGGGAGTAATTATCGCTACCCAGGACAAGGAGCGAATGCGACACGGAATTCCCCCTACCCGCTTTTAATAATAAATTCGACGGAGTTTATCCCGATGAATATCGGGACTCACCTGCTTACTATGACAAACAAAAACATGCAAGGGTTCGCCTGCCCCGCATACGAACGTAGTGAGTGGTGCGGGGATTCCCCCTACCCGCTCCAAAAGAACCTTTATTAAAATTAAGGTTTTTTTGATTCACTTATTCAACCGAGTCCCACAATGATTCAAACATCGCACGCTGTGTATCAGCTAATACCTCACTTTCAATAACTAGGGCGACTAAATCTTTTTGAAAAGAAAGCTGGGCTATTTTATTATTCCACACATAAATAAGTCCGTGAAACTGGTATTGGTCTGAAATAAGTCGCACAACTCGTAAATCTTTCTGGCCACTTTGCTGTCGCTCACGAGCCTTTTCTGAATCACGCAATATAACGCGCACGGGGATCTTCTTTTTTTTTCGTTTTTCTACAAATTTATGAAAATCGGGTAGCGTCCGAAATAAATCATCAGCTGACCCAAAGGCCTGGAGCTCTTTGGCCTCGGCTAATATTTCTTCCAAAACAATCTTCATGCCGTCAATGCCTTGATAAAAACGCACTGTCGGACGAATCCGCGCTTCGCCGGAAATAGCGCGTAATTCAGGCAGTGCCTGTTCTAATGTTGTAATTTTATTCTTGGCCAATGCCAACAAACGCTCGGGTTCCTCGGCGCTAAAATGCAAACTTTTTTTCTTACGAAAAGTAGTCACAAAACCTTGCCGCTGTAAATATTCCAGAATTTCATAGGTTGTGGAACGTGCTAACCCTGCTTTATGGCTTATTTTTTGCACTGAAGCAGCTCCCAGCTCTAAACAGGCGAGATATATCTTCGCCTGCTTTTCAGTTAAACCATATTGCTTTAATATAGTTGTAAAATTCATGTGTATATGTCGGTAAAACCGACGACATTATTATAATAATATTTTACCTTATTTTAGCCTTTTTTGTCAATAGTAACTTAACAATACGCCGTATTTATGGACATTTTATACCCAAAAACTATAATAACTTATTAAAAACAGAACATTAACAATTTATTAAAGGAGGATCAGTTATGAGCAAAACAATTAAACTAGATGATCTGCGCTGGTTTGAGATCAGAACCCGTGGCATTACCGGTCGTCAGTTCATCAAAGAGAATCTGGACAGAACTAAAGGGTTCTGTGCTGGCACTATCGATTTGTTGGAAAGTGAGCATTTCATACCCACTCGAGGTAATTACCTCATGACCATAATACTAGGAAGGAAACTGTATATGCCTGAAGACAGGAGGGGTTATTCCATACGGCTTAGGGCGGAGCAACAAGGGTTAATCGCCCCTTCGCTTGAAGTGGCGGCCCATGTATTCGAAATATTTTCACATAAGAAATATAAGGATACAAACATTTTCCCTCTGGTAATGATGATGGATCCCATACCAGCAATAGAGCCATCCTGCCCACTAGCGTTTGATCCATGGGTCCTCGTGATGGAGTCCAACTTTTTTATGAGGGTACGTGCATATTCTGACGATAAAGTCTGGGATGAAAAATACAATTTTGTGTTTTTAGCATCACAAATCAGAAGAAACAGCCACGCCTGCATAACTAGAAACTAAATATTTTAGAAAAAGGAGAGATTACCATGTTTGAATCAATGGAATTCTGGAATAATTATCAGCCTATTAACAAAAGGATATTAGGAGAAATTACCTTTACGGTAAACATGGACCTATTGCTTGCAATAGTACTTGGTCTATTGTTTCTCTACCTATGGTTTAAGTATGTTATGTGGATACCGAAATACATGATTAGGAGGCGAATAGGTCGAATACTGGTAAAAAACAAAAATCGAAAGTCTTCGAAAGACGTCGAACGCTGGTATGAAACCTACACGTACTTTGTCATGAAATACGGAAATAAATTCGACCGAAACGACCTAGACATCATTGATGTCTACTACTTGTACTATCGAGACAAGGAATCCCGTCGGCCAAAACAGCTGGTTGGTCTATTCGAAGCTCAGGGAGTAATGTACTTTGTTGCATTCGTGTGCGCAATTACATTTATCGTATTTTTTACGATAGTAATCGTGCCCTGGTGTACCTAGAAAGCATCATAACTGGCCGAGTAGCTATAGGACTACTCGGCCTTTTTTACACCCCTTTAGACCTCTTGACATGATTTTATAACCTGCTAAGCTAATCCATTCGATAAAACACCCCTTTGATAGGGTGTTTTTTGGTACCTATATATGGTTTTAATAAGCATTTAAACAAGGATATATAAAAGTCTATGATTATAGGCAAAAAAGTCCATACTGCAAAAGCTCGACGTATTATTATCGCCGTAACAGCAATATTGATTTGGCAGGTATCTTTTCCACAGCAAGTAACAGCTGTCGAACAAAATATTAATGATGATCATTTTCCTGTGGCACCAGAGATTCAATTAATTGATACCAGCTATGAAACCTTTAGGCTGCCAATAAATGAAGATGAGCCGCAGCCCGAAGAGATTAAAACTGTGCATCTAAACGTAACTGCCTACTCCTCAACTCCGGATCAGACTTCGGGTGATCCATTTATTACAGCCTCCGGGACAAAAGTTCACAACGGCACCATCGCCGCCAACTTTCTCCCCATTGGTACTAAAGTGAGATTTCCAGACCATTTTGGCACAAAAATATTTGTGGTAGAAGACCGCATGAGTCAGCGCTATTGGGAAAAAGCTGACATCTGGATGGAGACTCGAGAAGAAGCAATTCAGTGGGGAGTCCAATATATTAGAATGGAAATTATATAAAAAAGTAGGAGTGCTGGCCATATATGAACTAGCACTTTTGTTTTATACTGCCTTGATAAATAACATTTTTTCTGATAATATAGAACCTGAAACTTTACAAGCAAGTTCTCGCTGGTATCCCAGTTTTACATGGCCACGTAGCTAAGTGGTAAGGCGGCGGTCTGCAAAACCGCTATTCACGGGTTCGATTCCCGTCGTGGCCTCCACTTTGGCACAACACATTTTTCTAGCGCTACACTTCGACCGAGCCGAAAGGAGCAGTTCGGCGAGGAAAGGAGAAATATGTGTGATAGGTGTAGTTACCCCGCGGAAGCGCGGAAACGAAACCGGAAGCACCATTTGGACGTGCGAGAGTAGTTCAGTTGGCTAGAACGTTTCCTTGCCAAGGAAAAGGTCGGGGGTTCGAGTCCCCTCTCTCGCTCCAACACAGCCAAAAAAATACACAATTCAGATTAATAAATAAAAAGTTTCTAAATCTTTGGACTCGAAGCCGACCTGAGTGCGCCGCCAGGCGATGAAACGAGGGCGGCCGGATTCAGAGGAGCGGAGCGAAGGCGCAGCAGGGGAGGAGGAGTCCCACCTTCGGCACCTATATCAATGATATATCAGGGTCGCTGTACCTAGAGACGCTTACTTTTAGTTAAATAAGATATGAGCAGGATAAAAAAATCCTTAAGATATCATAAAGGCAAACCAAATCTAGTTGTCATCCACCCGCCTGGAACTCTGGAAGATTACCCATTTAGTATCCCTCAATATCGTGAATCATATTTGGACTTTTTTAAGCTGGCAGCCAAAAATTTCAATATTTTTTATGTAAGAAATAAAAATAAGTACCGAGGCCAAGGATCCTTTTCCGAGGGGTACCAGTTTAAAAATAATGTATTTCAATTATATAAAAATAAAATATACGCCAGGATTATTTATAACAAAACGACGCTCCATGCCAACGGGGGACGAGATTGGGATATCGTAAATAAATGGAACCTGTTTAAAATAACTTCCGATAAATTCCGAAGTTACCAAATGTTTAAAAAATTAATGAAGCCTACCTACCGTATCAGGAGTAAATCTGAGTTTAAGAAAAAAATTACTAAGATCACTACTGACTGGGCTGTTTTTAAGCCAAGACGAGGTGGGGAAGGCAAAGGAATAATTATCGGACCAAAATTATCTATAATAAAAAGGATGAAAAAATTTGATGGGATCATCCAAGAATTCATTGATACTTCAGACGGTATTCCAAAAATTATTAACAGTTATCATGACATGAGGATTTTAGTGATGAATGGTAGGATTGTACAAACATATATACGGATCCCAAAAAAAGGAAGCTACTTAGCCAATATCGCCAGAGGCGGGAAAATAAAAGAAATCAAAAAAAAATTAGTCCCTAAATCAATTTTAAAAATAGTAAAGGATATTGATAATAAATTTAGTAAGTATGGGGCCAGGATATATGCGGTGGATTTTGGTTTTGAGCACAATCAGCCATATTTAATAGAAATTAATCCGCAACCGGGCTTACCATACAAAGAATGGAAAATGTACTATAATATCTGGCATAGTGAACTACTAAAGACACTATTAGGTGCTATCAAGCCATAGCTGAAGTATGAAAAAAATGTAATAATTACCCTTATGAATGCGCATAATTACCCATTAAAAATACCCAGAATTACAGTATTGATAATATTAGCCTT
>JADFTK010000057.1:4414-4829 GCA_022560375.1 Patescibacteria group bacterium | reverse complement strand
AATGAGACTATAGTATAGTAATTTTACAGCCCCCTAAACAGTAGTAGTGGGGGATTTAAAAATAATTTAAAAAGGAATGGGTTTTTTCTAAAAGAAATACATTCATTCCCAAACACTGGTGAAAAATTCTATCAAATTCAATGAATTTGATATTTGCACTGAAGTGTTGTATAGTAGGAAGCGAAAATTAATTTCAAAATTGTGACCTGGCAAAAAAAAGCTGTAGTAAAAAAGATATTAAAAATCATAATTTGGGTAGCGCCTATCATTTTATTTATTTGGATTGTTGATAAAAATTTTGTTCCCAGCGGGAAGCTAGAAATAAAATATACTCCTACAGGCGGTGGTAGTAAATCACCTTTGCCACCAAGAAATAGGCAAGCCCATGGCGAATATATTCAGAATCAATTAAAAA
>JADFTK010000057.1:0-4404 GCA_022560375.1 Patescibacteria group bacterium | reverse complement strand
GAAAAGGATACGTTAATAGGAACATCTAATGTGCCAGGGAGTGAAGATTTCTTTAGGTTAATTACTACTTCACCTTTGTACTTTGATGTAAAGGCGCCAAGACTTTTTCCCAAAGCAACAGTAAAGATAACTTATCAAAACCCTGACCTTCAACCGATTATAAAGCTAGGGATAAGGCAAGCTAATGATGCTTATTTCTATAAAGATTTAGCTTTCATGGTGCCAGAAATTGAAAGATTACCTGATTATTGGCAGCCAATCAGACAGGGTGATGTAGTCCTCTGGCAGAAGAATGAGGATCATTTTGAAAAATTTAAAATAATAGACAATTGGCGGAATAGTGAGATAGGACTTTTGAATGATTCCTATGGAGAAGATGAAAGTTTAATAACAGGTAGTGCCAAAAAAGAATATGATATTGCATTGAAGAAAATTGAGGAACAATATCAAACTAGTATAGATAACATAGTAGTGGAAAATACCCCGCCAGTTTACGACTCAGTGGAAGGTTTTTTGGATAATGTGCCGGAATTATCTCGAATCGCCCAATATAATTTTAATCTCAGCGAGTATGCAGAGATGCCTGGATACAGGAAGAAAAACGAAGTAACAATTATTGACAAAAGTATCAGGGGCAAGCATGACATATATACATATGTTGGGAAAGATGAAGATCTCAATTTTACTTTCACTGTCCAAGATATTAATAGGCATAAAGGTAAGGACGATTTTAATGTAAAAGTATTCAATTCTAGGGGGGAGTTAATTAAAGAACTAATATTAAAAGATGATGGAATTAACGAGGGAACTGGCAAAGTACTACCTGAACGTCAGTTAAAAGTACTACTGGAGGACATTCCCTTTGGTGTTTATCGATTATTAATAGATGTCTCTAATGATGATTTGTTCATAAAAAAAATAGTTACATTTCAAAATTTAATTACATTTAAAAGTACTATTTATCTGACTGACAGTGAGGAGTACAAGGATATTTTGGGCGATAAAAAGTTGAATTCGACTACTATTTACACAAATAGTACCGTAGTCAGAGCTCGCACGGCACATGATGATGGTTTACAAACATTGCGGGTAGGACCATATGATCTTGTTATAGATGAACAGCACGTACTGAAGAGTATTGGGGGCTTGGAAGGCATTACTACGATAGTATCTCCAGTAAATGATGTTTATATGGAGGGAGCGGGCGTTTTCTCTTTTACTAGGGACCAATTATTTGATCCATTTTATAATTTTGCTACTAAGGTTGAGGATGCTGAGAATTTGAATGAACTCGACTTCATAATAGCTAATTACCCAAAAGCTGAAGTGGTTGATGGGTGGTTGGTGGCAGAAGCAAGTATTGAGGTACCAAACTTGTATTTAGGTGGCGGCAAGGAGCCTTCAGCCCAATTCATTCTTAGCTTGCCAGGACTCCCGGAAAATAAACGGCATTTAAAAATAAAGGAGGTCCTAATTACGTACGAAAAAGAGCCTATCACTGCTTTTAATTTTATTAGCCGTCTTAGAAATTACATCAATGGGTTGTTTAATTAAATTATATGTTCATTAGATCTAACAGAGTAGAGTATTTATGGGAATTTAGTAAGGAGATAATTAATGACATTTTTAAAGTCTCATTAATTACTTATTTGGCGTTTTTAATAATTGAAGATTTAAAAACGGGTTTTATCTCCTATTTTTTTGACCTAAAGGTATTATTGGTTATTACCATAGTGAGTGGTATACTAACTATTCTTCTGGGGCATGAGGAAAGTCATGAGGAGGGTAATGAGAAGTACAAAAGATCAAAATATAAATATTATATAATCTCAGTTATATTTGGTCTCTTTTCCTCCGCGTTGATATATTTCAGAATAAAAGAAATTGGTTCGGTTGCCTTGGTTCTATCTATTGTATCTGGATTTTTGGTAGCACTTGTGGCTATACAATTTGTAGATGACGATCAACCGAGTAACGATCAAACTTAATAAACAAATTAATCAAAATAAAAATGAGTGATATTAAAAATTTTAGACTTGCAGAGGTCGGTAAAGACAGAATTGAGTGGGCGGAGTCCCAGATGGACGTTTTACGAATTATAAAAAAGCGTTTTACGAAAGAAAAACCCTTTCGTGGGATTCGGATTGCGGCTTGTCTGCATGTGACATCAGAGACCGCAAATTTGATGATAACTTTGAAAGCGGGTGGAGCCAAGGCTGTATTATGTGCTTCTAACCCACTTTCTACCCAGGATGATGTGGCAGCCTCTCTAGTAAAGCATCACGGCATACCTGTATTTGCTATTAATGGCGAGAATCGATCAACATACTTTAAACATATTAAAGGAGCTCTGGATACAAAACCTCACATCACTATGGATGATGGGGCTGATTTAGTAACGGAGATTCATACTAAAAGAAAAGAACTGGCTGCGGGGATTATAGCCGGGACTGAGGAAACTACTACCGGAGTAATACGTTTAAAAAGTCTAGCCAAAGCAAAGATACTGCGTTACCCGATTATTGCTGTAAACGACGCGGAGACTAAACACTTTTTTGATAATCGTTATGGCACCGGTCAATCTACCTTGGATGGCATAATCAGAGCTACCAATATACTTATTGCGGGAAAAACAGTTGTGATAGCCGGTTATGGCTGGTGCGGTAGGGGGGTGGCTATGAGGGCTAAGGGAATGGGGGCAAATGTGATAGTGACTGAAGTTGAGCCTATTAAATCTATTGAGGCGGCTATGGACGGATTCAAGGTCATGCCAATGTCAAAAGCTTCTTCACTAGGGGATATCTTCATTACTCTGACTGGGAATATTAATGTCATCAGAACAGAACATTTTAAAAAGATGAAAAGTGGAGCTGTTGTCTGTAACTCGGGACATTTTGATGTAGAAATTGACCTGAAGGGGCTAGAAAAAATTACCAAAAGTAAAAAAACAACTCGAGATTATGTGGTACAGCATACTATAATTAATGGACGCATTATCAATGTGTTAGCTGAGGGCAGACTAATTAATTTAGCCGCTGCTGAGGGACATCCTCCCTCAGTGATGGATATGAGCTTTGCCAATCAGGCTCTATCGGGAGAATATATTGTAAAAAATTATAAAGGACTGGATAAGCAGGTTTATGATGTTCCAAAAGATATAGATGTCATCATTGCTAAGCTTAAATTAAAATCCATGGGTATTGTTATAGACAAATTAACAAAAGAGCAAAGCGAATATTTAGATAGTTGGCAGATAGGTACCTAATTTATGAAATTACTCATAACTGGTGGAGCCGGGTTCATGGGTTCCAATTTTATACACTACATACTAAATAAATATCCCGAGTATGAAATTGTTAATCTGGATAAGTTAACATATGCTGGAAATTTAGATAATCTTGAAGATATTCAGGTTGGGAATAGATATACTTTCATCAAAGGTGACATTACCAATCCCCAAGACGTCGAAAAGGCAGTTAAGGGGGTAGATGTGATAATTAATTATGCGGCTGAAACTCATGTTGATCGGTCAATCATGGAGGCACGTGATTTTGCGTCTACTGATGTTATTGGTACATTGACTCTGCTACAAGCAGTGCAGAAATTTAAAGTGCCAAAATATATTCAAATATCTACTGATGAAGTATTTGGTAGCATTGAAGAGGGGGAGTTTTCTGAAACAAGCCCTTTCATGCCCAATAGCCCCTACTCAGCTTCTAAAGCTGGCGGAGATCATATGTGCCGGGCATTTAATAAAACTTATGGCACGCCGGTAATTATTACCCATAGCTGTAACTTTTACGGGCCCTATCAATATCCCGAAAAAATTATTCCTCTATTTGTTACTAATTTAATCCAGGATAAGAAAGTTCCCTTATACGGCGAGGGTAGAAATATTAGAGAGTGGATATACACCGAAGATCATTGTCGCGCTATTGATATAATTTTACATAGGGGAGAGATTGGTAAAGTATATAATATTGGCACCGGTAAGCAAATTTCAAATTTGGAACTTACGAAAATTATCCTTGATGAATTAAATAAAGATAATTCGTATATTAAAAAAGTAAAAGATAGGGCTGGTCATGATTTTCGTTATGCACTCTCATTTGAACCGTTAAAGAGTCTTGGTTGGGTTCCCGAAATTGATTTCAAGGATGGTATAAAAAAAACTATTAGTTGGTACCAGAGCAACGAAGCATGGTGGAAGAAATTAGTTGAGAAAAAGGAACATACGGATTATATACAAAAACAGTATCAGGAGAGATAAAAATTATTTACAATATGCAAATCCTTATGGAGAGGATTTTTTTATTTAGCTTTGATATACTATAAATGTATGAAGCACTCTACAAAATTGCCGACACTGAGACAGATAAAAAGATGGATGGAAGTACTGGCAAC
>JADFTK010000056.1 GCA_022560375.1 Patescibacteria group bacterium | reverse complement strand
TGTTGATAGTAGTGCCTGTAGTACCAGCGAAGGTTGTTTCCTTATCAGATGATGAGGTGGTACTGATACCTCCGGAAAACAAGAGAATATAGAATCCCACTGCTGAGCCGACTACTACCATAGCGACTATCCCGAATAAGAATGATTTTTTTGGTCCCAACAAATCCAGGATTTGATTTGTCGTTGACTTATTTTTTTCGATTTCCATGTTGATTAAAGTTATTAATTAATGATTAACACTAAACAATGCCCGCCAATAAAAAATTGGCAAGCTAAAAATAATAAATCATTAATCTCTAGTCTAGAAGTTTTCTCTGAATAATTCCTCTAGCAAAAGCTAAGCGCAGTGGATCCCACGGTTTCATGTTAGTCTGTGTTCGCAGGAGGTTCCGGGGTAATGCGAACCATCGAAATACAAGACTAAATAACCCCACGGCCATAACAACAGTCAGCAATTCTATTAACCTTACTGAATAATTGCTACTGGATAATATTCCTAGAGTTAATTGCCGTAGATGAGTTAAATTATGTGGCTCGGCTTGAGTGAGGCTTGCCACATGACACATCGGTGCTTTTTGGAAAATGTATCGTGAACTACTAGTGGAATACATGAAGAAGCCATAAAAGGCAGGGCTATCAATACCGTTAAAAATAGGGTAATTATTATCTTTTGTGTAATCTTCATGGTTGATTTATTATACAAACTTTAGCTCACCATGTAAAGATTAAGTTACATAGTACCAAACCTATAACATTTCTTCAATACAGTATTTTCATACTATACAGAAGTAAAATACTATATTAGTAATTTTACTATACCACCCAAAAAAAGCTGCCAAAAAACTCAAGCCAACTGACCTCCATTTTTTCTAGATGATACTTCGCTTATTTGTCTTCTACAGTTTCCGGCCTTACCAACTCTCCTTTTTCTAAATCATAATAAACTCCTAGCTGATTGAGGTTTCTAAGAACATACATACTATCCTTCTCAATACTCCCTACCCCTGACCAAACTTTAAGCAAACTTTCATAATTAGCAGCTTCATTATCTAGTATAAAAGTGGGTATTTTAGTGATATTATATTGGCTCAACATTTGCTTGCCCTCTTCTGATGACACATCGATAGTCAATTCGCTACTTATTTTCATTTGATAATAATCCTCCAGTATTTGCTTATTAATCGTCACGTCATAGCACTCACTGCAGCTTTTATCCGCTAGGTAGGCTATTGATACTCTGCCCGCTACAATTCCTGAAGGCAAAGACAAGTATGGCGGGCTGACCTGAGTAAATACAAAAACTTCATCAACTATACTCCCCCAATCCGCCCATGATTTACTAAGTTCCTGAATTTTATTTAGCTCACCAGCTACCGTAAAAAAGGGAACCTTTTTTATCCCGTACTTGTTTATCAAATCTTGCGCCCCAGCATCCTCTATATCTAGCAAACTCTCAGACACCACATTTACGTTTTGATCTTTGATAAAGTCTATATAGTCAATTATGGATGAGCAGTCTTTACAGATTTTGTCAGTCACTATAGTGATTGACAAATTAGCTGGTCTTTGATCTTCTTTAGCTAAAGCCGTTTTCTGGTCCACCAGGGTATTCGAGCTGTGCGTACTGTTCCAACTGATTATTCCAGAGCCAACTAAAATCAAGACGAACACTATTTGAAGGATTTGAGTACTCTTGATGTTCATTCTATTTCTTGTTCTTGAAATAATTTCTTTTTTTTCTGGCAACACAGATTTAATGTCATTTAAGTTTTCATTCATATTTCATTCCTTGATTAAAATTTGTTAACAACCACCTACCATAGTGGGTAAATCCTGTAAGTTAGATGGTGCTGTGCTACCGCTACCAGAGTTAGTACTGCCACTGACAGTAGCTGCCACGACTTCACCGGAAGTGATTTTTTGTTTCAAATTGCCAAGCTCCACAGCTTGGGCCACGGAAACAATTAGTAAAACTGCTAGAATTGAAACCATAATAGAGTTACTATTAATTTTTATGGTTATAGTCTTACTCTTATTTCCTGGCCCCTCCGCGCTCATATTACTGTTTACTTTGTTTTGTAAAGACATAGATCTTTATTATTATTAATTAATCTTTTAGCATCCTCCTACCATTCCGGGCAATTCCTCGAGGACCGACTGATCCCCTCCAGATATCTTGGTAGCTAAATCAACCATATTTTTTGGGAAAAATAGGGTTTTCCATCGATAAACCTCTCGAAGTATTTCCGCGTCAGAATAGTCGGTATTTTGCATCAACCACATGGTTACGCTCAGCAAAGCCGGATTATGCTGACACCACAGCTACTAGATCCATCTGAGGTAATGCCAACTGGGCCAACTCCGCAGCAAAATTCGCAAGAAATACCGACCGGCATGGAGGCTAGAGCGATGAATCGACTTTTTTGCTCCGGCGTTAATCCTGCCAGCAAAGCTTTCTGGGCATTGGCTAGGATAGCCAATGAGGCGACTGGGTCATCAAATGAAACTCCCATGGCCATACCATAATCCGGCACGCCTGTTGGTAGCATCACTTTTATAGCATCCTCTGGTGTTTTAATTTGATCGATCGCCATAATAACCGCTACACCTTGGGCGGTCGACTTGATATTACCAAGATCAACCGTGCTAAGATCACCGCCCCTAGCGCCCAGGCCACTGCCACCCTCCTCACTTCTAGTGATCACACTGACCATCGAATTAAATATATTCTTGGCACCGGTTGCTTTGGCAATCTGTGATACCAATACCTGATTGAATGATATGGTCAGCATGACTGCAGCCAACAGAATATATTTAACAGTTGAAATTTCAAATTTTTTCATACGGTACAATTGTTAAATAATTATTTTTACACTTATGGCATCTGCCAATTAAATGACTCCGTTAATCCCTCAATGCCGGTTATGGTAACTACAACCTCCCTAACCTCCTCAGAAATCTTAGGAAAAATAATATCTCCTGATACATGGTGCCAGCCACGATTTCCTGTCCATTCTGAGGCGTTGTATGTTTGCCCCAAATCATCCGTCATTGATATGATTTCAGTGAAATCAAAATCTAGGTCAACTGAATGAGTATTAAATGCCACTGAGAATATTGTTTCCTCCGATGACAAATCCAAATCACGTAGTTCAATGTCAACATTGACTGCCCCCATGGATGCCGTTTGCTTCAATGAAGAATCATCCTTGGGTAGACCACTACTGTCAATCTGAGTGGCAGCTTCCGCTGTCTGCTCTACCCTGGTGCCTGGATTCATCTTGATAGTAGTAAAAACGCCAATCACCACTATGATAATTACCATTATTATTACTAAATTTTTCATCTTGAATTGTATAGTCATCATTTCGTTTTAATTGAAACTTAAATTTTTTAGCACTGGCTTGCTGGAAATCAACATATAGCTAATACCAAAAATATTTGATATTACCGCAAAGGTAATTAAATAATTCTGGTACTGGGCAAGGACGATCGAGAAAGCTGATAATCCGAGTATGGGCAGAAAATCAAACACGTGATGTGCGCAGCAGATAACCATTGTGGTAACCGAAATACCTGTACTGGTTCCTGAAACTGCTTTCATGTGCTTATAATTCCTGGAAACATTTCTAATCAACCAATACAGTCCGGCCTGAACACCAAAACCAATAAACAGTGCACCTAGCAAGTACCTGGAGCTCAAAAACTGTTCCATGGGATGACGCCAGTCACCGGCTACCCACGTCAGTAGAACAAAGTACATGAGGATGAGGACCGTTGTCCCCATTAATCCGATTGCTGTAGATTTAAATAAAATAATTTTTTTTAGCTTCATTATTTTTTATTTCGTTATTCAATGTTAAAGCAATATTAGTAATTTCATTATTGGGCTTACTATCATCATTATTTTTTATTGATAACTCAAAATCGATAATTAGGAAAAAAATAATTCTGAAAAATACATTAATTGGAAAATCAATGAAAAAAATTATCCAAGCTTTTTGCGATAATGTTGACTTGAAATTGCTTGCCAATAAATCCCGGGTCAGGGCTCTTAATTTACACTTCAGAAAGAAACAGTATAAGTCTATAACACTGTTAGCAGAAAGGTACGGTATAGAGACATACGTATGCGGGTGTAAAAATCCTGATGTTACAAAAGAATTAACATGCAGGGATATATGGCAGAAATATTTCGACAAAAAAACGTATCAATATCAACTCTTCGATAATCATAACACCAACCTGGTCGAGCCAGCCGCTAAAGACGCTCCTGTGAGCTGTTCCAGGTCCGCCACTCAGGCGGTCATGCCTGAGGCAGATCCGCTTAGGTGGAGAACCAAAAAGAGGATAGATATCTAGGCAAAGCTGACAGAGCTAAGCTCAGCTTTGGCTTATCTCACGTATGTTCCGGCTCGACCAGGTTGTTAAATGAAAACCTACGGTTTTCAAACTTTCCCTTAAAATAACTAAATTATAAAGCTGTTTGCTTTGTTCCCCATTTTCATGAGGACAAGCATTAGACATTTTTCTTAAATCTTTCATCAGACTTTACACTATTACATTGACTCACCTATAACAAAGTGTTATATTAAATAATGTATAAGTTAATGTCAAAGTGGTTTAGTAAATGGGTGCGGAAATCAAAAATTGACAATGAGAGTTTATTATCTGCTATAAAAAACATTGACTCAGGAAATAATGTCGATTTAGGCAGTGGGTTATACAAGGTCAGAGTTGCGAGATTAAATCAGGGGAAAAGTGGTGGTTACAGAACTCTGTTGGTATACAAACAAGACCGTCTTGCTCTATTCGTGTATGGATTTGCAAAAAATG
>JADFTK010000055.1 GCA_022560375.1 Patescibacteria group bacterium | reverse complement strand
GAATTACTTTTTGGTAAATTAGCCAACCGTGGATCCCAGACTAATCGTACAGGTTTTAGCGGGGGGATCATAGTGGGTGCCAGCCTGGGATTGCTCTGGACGCCGTGTGTGGGACCGATTTTAGCCGGTATTATTTCACTAGCCTTATCAGAAGCTGTGACAGGGGCAGCAGTTATTATTATCATTGCCTATGCCCTGGGTACGGCTATTCCTATGTTCATTATCATGCAGGGTGGCCGGAAGCTATTGAAGAAAGTTCCTTGGCTGATGAAAAATACTGGCCGGATCCAGAAAATTTTTGGGGTGCTGATGATTGTCACAGCGGTGGCCATTGTTTTTAACCTTGACCGTAAGTTCCAAACCTATATCATAGGTGTATTTCCTAATTACGGTATCGGTCTGACTAGCCTGGAAGATAATGACGCTGTTAGAGAGCAGCTGGATAAACTCAATGCTGTAGATGATAATAGTAAAATTGGCGCACCTATGTTTGACGCTTCTGATTCATCGGTGCCCTTGGCACCTGAGCTAATACAGGGTGGGGAGTGGCTAAATAGCGAACCTTTAACCCTTGAATCACTCCGGGGTGAAAAAGTAGTACTCATCGATTTTTGGACTTACTCGTGCATTAATTGCATTCGTACTCAACCCTACCTCAATGACTGGTATAGTAAGTATCGCGATCAAGGCTTAGAGATAATTGGGGTGCATTCTCCGGAGTTTGAGTTTGAAAAAAAAGCGGACAATGTTGCTCGGGCCATTGCTGATGCCGGTATTTTATATCCGGTTATGCAGGATAATGCTTTTAAAACCTGGCGAGCATACAAAAATAGATATTGGCCGCGAAAATATTTGATTGATCACACAGGCAAAATTATATATGATCACATTGGTGAAGGTGACTATGATGAGACTGAAAAAGAAATCCAAAAAGCTCTCGAGGCACTTAGCAATGCTGAGATAAATACAAAGCTATCTGACATTGAAGATAATTTTCCTAAGTCAGGTTTTCTGCAACCCATAACTCCGGAGTTATACTTCGGCTCCCAGCGTAATACCCAGCTAGCCAACGGCGTACCTGGCCTGACTGGTGCCAGTAATTTTACTGTACCTGATGATTTGGTGCTCAATAAATTATATCTGGGAGGCAGCTGGGATATAACAGGTGAATATGCTGAAAGCGAGGAAGGAAGAGTTAGTATAAATTTGGACTATCAGGCCACGGTTATTTACATAGTTTTAAGCTCTGATACTGGACCAATCACCGTAACGATTCTCAATAACGGCGAGAGCGTCGGGACTCTTACGGTCGAGGAAGAAAAACTGTATACGGTGTTAGAGTTGGACGAGTATGCCGGCGGTAGTCTGGAGATTAATGCCGATCAGCCTGGCTTACGGGCCTATGCTTTTACTTTTGGGTAATAAAAAACAGCCCTGTCTATGTGATACAGACAGGGCGGTGCTAGTATAATTGTTGACCTGTTGTTTTAAACAGGTCGGTCTATGAAGGGCGCTTCGGTGTAGCCATCCGGGGCTGTTTCAGAATCAATGGTGAATTCAATTCCGCGTGTACTCACCCTGTAATCCAGTCGTTTACCGCCACGGTAATGTACAATTTTGACATCCTCATCCTTTAGGTTAGGAAAGTCTTTTTGTGCTTCCGCAAACAGTTCTTTGAAGTACTGCAGTGAGTGATCACCAGTTAGTGTCCTGATAACACAAAGCTTCTTCTCGGGAACAAATTCTCTGATAATGTCCACCTTATCCTCCTAGGTTTCAGGTGTTAATTTTTTTAATATAATGAACGAATAGTATAGAGCGTTATTATCTGTTTGTCAAACCTATAGTTAATACAGTGTAATATTTATGCTACAATGGTAGCATGAACATCTTTGATAATCTGAATACAGCCCAACGTAAAGCGGCCACTTATGGAGAGGGGCCGTTGTTGATAGTGGCTGGAGCGGGAACCGGCAAGACCACTGTGATTACGCAGCGTATTGCTTGGCTGATAACCAAGAAGAAAGTTGGTACAGATAATATATTGGCTCTGACCTTTACTGAGAAAGCCTCCTCGGAGATGGAGGAACGCATAGACGTGCTTCTACCGTATGGCTATGTCGACCTATGGGTGTCCACCTTTCATGCTTTTTGTGAAAGGATCTTAAAAGACAATGCCATAGATATTGGTTTGCCCCCGGATTTTAAGCTGTTAAATGAAACTGATCAGGTATTATTAATTCAGCAAAATCTAGAAGATTTTGATTTGGACTATTATCGACCGATGGGAAATCCCACCAAGTTTGTGCGAGCCTTAGTCAGGCATTTCTCTCGGGTTAAGGATGAGAATATATTACCAGAGGAATATTTAGAGTATGCCAAGAATGCCAAGCTGGATCGCGACCAGCAGGAATTTCTAAAGAAAAGGGGTGAGGATGATGAAATCTCTGAGCAAAAGAGAATCGCTGAAGTAGCTAATGCTTACCATGTTTATCAGCAATTACTCTTAAATAGTAGCTCTTTAGACTTTGGTGATTTGATATTGCAGACTATCAGATTGTTTAAGACCCGTCCTAAGGTATTAAAAAAGTATCAAAAGCAGTTTGAGTACATATTGGTTGATGAGTTTCAGGATACTAACTACGCCCAGTATGAATTAATTAAGTTGTTGTCTGCACCCAAGAATAATTTAACGGTTGTAGGGGATGACGATCAGGCTATATATAAATTTAGAGGAGCGGCTATTAGTAATATACTGGAGTTCAAAAAGGATTTTCCTAAATCACAGGAAGTAATTTTGACTGAGAATTATCGTACCAAGCAGAACATTCTTGACTTAGCCTACAAATTTATTAAACAAAATGACCCCAACCGTCTGGAGTACCAATTGTCCAAAGGACAGGTGGATCCCAAGGGTGCACCGCTCAAGAGCAAGGTCAGCAAAAAATTAAAATCTGTCAGGGAGGGTGAGGGAGTGCTACTGCATTTACATTACAAATCCCATTTAGAGGAGGCCACCGGCGTGGTCAAGCAAATTATTGAGCTAAAGGATAAAGACAAAAAACTATTGTGGAGTGATTTTGCCATTTTGATCAGGGCTAACTCTTATGCTAATGAGTTTACGACCGCCTTATCCCGGCAAGACATTCCACATCAGTTTTTGGCCTCCAGAGGATTGTATGCCCAGCCGGAGATAATGGATGTAGTTGCTTATTTGAAAATGCTAGATAATTACCATGAGTCAGCCGCTATGTGGCGAGTGCTGAATTTCCCGCGTTGGAATTTACCAACTAAGGATTTGATGCAATTATCCGTATATGCTTCGCGAAAACGTTGGTCACTTTATGAAGTCATGCAAAAGTCACGTCTTGTTTCCGGTCTGGATCCGGACATGCATCAGGCCCTAGCCAAGATAATCAAGATGATCGAAAATCACACCCAGCTAACCAAAACTAAAGGAGTATTGGCAGTGGCCATGCAGTTTATGAGAGACTCTGGATATTTGAAACACGTAACAGAAAAAGCTAGTCAGGACAGAATTGAAAAAATAATGCATCTCAATCAGTTTTTTCGAAAACTTGAGGAGTTTGAATCTACTAATGATGATAAGTCGGTCAAAAACTTTTTGGATATGTTTGCCAAGATTCAGGAAGCAGGTGACGAGGGATCTATGCATCAGTCATGGGACGAGGGACCCGAGGCTGTCAAAATAATGACTATTCATGGGGCCAAGGGTCTGGAGTTCCCTTATGTATTCATAGTCAATTTAGTGGATAAAAGATTTCCCAGCATCGAGCGTAAAGAGCAAATAGCTATCCCCGATGATCTGATCAAAGAAATTATTCCTGAGGGGGACATTCATTTACAGGAAGAAAGGCGTTTGCTCTATGTGGCTATGACGCGAGCCAGAGATGGTCTGTTCATGACCTCGGCTGACGATTATGGAGGGGCCAAGAAGAAAAAAATTCTGGTCCCAGCCGACGGGAACAGGCTCCTGGCTGAGCGGGCGGTGTAATTTTCATTGCCTTCGGCTCTCACCAGGCGTAACATTCAAGGGTTTACGGCGCTGAGGACACAAACCTGAACCCGACGTTCTACTCGGTCCAGTAGGATCAAGATGCCAAGGAGGTATGAAGATGAAGAGAACTCACTACGTTTTTGCACTCATTTTTCTGGCCGGGACCACACTTTACGCCCAACAAGGCTCTGAACAACAGGGATCAATAAGGGCGTTGGGCGGCAGCTCTTCCCCGCGGGCATCTGCCCGGGTTCTTTATTCCAATCGGGCCGACAATAGCTTTCCAGGCCAGTTGGCCATCAGTTACGGACAGCCCCAGTGGAGATCCGAGTATGAAGATCCGACCACCTTTGATCAAATGACCAAAGGACGGGTATGGCGAATGGGGAACGACTTCTGGACTGTCCTGGATACGAATTTACCGTTGAGAATCGCTGGCAGGGACATCGCCGCAGGAGCCTACTATCTGGGGGTTCATCGGTCCGAGGATGGGAGCACCTGGAGCCTGGCATTTATGGATCCCACGAAAATTCGGCGGGCTCACCTGGACGCTTCAGAGATCGCCAAAGCGACCATCGACTTTATGGTACCCATGACCTTTGCGATAGCAGAAGAAACCACAGAAAAGCTGGACATATCGCTGGCAGCCCAAAAAGATGCGGTCGAGAATGTGACAATCAAAGTGGTGTGGGGAACCCTCCAACTGACTACTTTGATTCAGGTGATGGACCTGGAGTAGAAAGTCACTCAGGCGAGTACCCCGTCGATGAAATGATCACCACAACCGACACCCTACTGAAGGAGTTGGTACCCATCAACGATGAGATCAGTACGGTGACTCCACTGAGTTTCCCGAACTATCAGGCCGGGCTGGTGCTTTTCCAACCTCGCCAGAGAGAAGATGAGAAGTGGATCACCCATACGGATGCGGAAGTGATTGGTTATGTCTTGAAGGGCCAGGGGCGTTTGCGGCTGCGAGA
>JADFTK010000054.1 GCA_022560375.1 Patescibacteria group bacterium | reverse complement strand
TTCCCGATTGTAGTACATGACTAGTGTGTCGATGCCAAAGGGGAGTCCGTAGATGGCACCATCTCTTACTATGTCACCATAAACAACATCAATAAAATTATTTTTTATGTCGCTAGCGGTAAAAGATTTTTCAGTTTTAACCGTGATCTCTGTTTCGGTTTTGAAGAGGACTTTTTTAGTTTCATAGTAGGCAACTTTTGTTGATTTTGGCAGTGGTGTAATAAAATCAGTTTTATAGTTTGTGATCCATGAGCTGGGGATAGCATAAATATCAGGACCAGTGTCGGTTGCCCAGCCTTTAAGGAGTAAATCTCCATACTCTTCAAACCTTATTTTAGTATATTTTATAGTAATATATGGATGAGCGCTTTTATACGAGTTAAATAGTGACTGTAAGTCAGAGGTGTCATCCCAGACCCCCCATATTTTTATGGTAACGGCTTTTGGAGTCAGGGTATTACCTCCCGATCCGATAATAATAAAAATTACCCCGCCAATCACGATACCGATAAAACTAAACAGAAGAATAATAATTATTTTTGACAACCCATTATTATTGGACATGAGTTTCTCCATATTTATTCCTTCAATTTACTACGGAAGTAATCAAGAAGTGGATCCTTTAGCTCTGGCCGCTTAAGGGCAAAGTCAATATTTGCTTTCAGATATTCCAGTTTGTTGCCGGTATCATAGTAGACCCCATTTTTTATTTCGCAGGTATAAACAGGTTCTGTTTTCATGAGTTCTAGAATAGCATCTACTAGCCATAATTCACCGTCTTTACCTGGTTTTATGGAGTTTAATTGCTGGATGATGCCTGGGGTAAAAACATATCCGCCATGAGTAGCTAGATTTGAGGGGGATTTGCCTAGCGCTGGTTTTTCTATCAGAGATTTAATTTTATAGATATTATCCTTAACGGGTTCGACTTCAGCCATACCGTATCTCGTAACATCTTTATCGGGTACGCGAACCGAACTTATTACTGAGTGTCCATATTTTTCGTAAACGTCGATTAGCTGTTGTAATCGAGGGGGATCACTGTGAATGAATTCATCCCCCCAGAGCACGGCGAATGGCTCATCGCCTAATATATGGCTGGCACTAATTACCGGAGTGGCATTACCGTAAGGACCCTTTTGGCGAATATAAATAAAGTTGGCCATTTTAGCAATGGCCCGTACCTCTTCAAGTTTTTCTAGTTTGCCCGCGTCTTTTAATTGTTTTTCTAGATCAGGAGAGAAATCAAAGTGGTCTTCTAAGGCTCTTTTTTGCCAACTAGTAACTATGATGATGTCAGTAATGCCTGAAGCCACCGCTTCCTCAACTACGTATTGAATAATCGGTTTGTCGACAATCGGGAGCATTTCCTTTGGCTGAGCTTTGGTGACGGGCAGAAATCTTGTGCCAAACCCTGCGGCGGGGATAACAACTTTTGTAATTTTTTTCATAACGAAAAATAATGGAATTGTATTTTATTATATCACAAAATTGCCAAAAAGTAAATAGCTATTTTCTTGATGGTAGTTATTTTTTCTCGAATCTTTGATTGTCTCGGCTGTAGGATTTAGATATGGTTCGCTTAAAAGATTCGTCTAAATCTATATTCAGCGAATTTGCCAAGCAGCTCAGGGTGAAAATTATATCAGCCATTTCGTCGCCAATCTCGTTAGTATCCTCCGTGGTCTTTTTTATTTTAGGACCAAACTGGTGATTAATTTCTCGGGCTAATTCTCCTACTTCTTCAGTGAGTCGAGCTAAAATTTCATGCGGCTGCCAATAACCCTCCTTGAATTGGCTTATCCATTTATGAGTTTGATGTTGGACGTCATTTAATGACATATTTATTTCTCCTTGAAGTTTAAAGCTAGTGAGTTAATGCAGTAGCGTTTACCAGTAGGGGCTGGACCGTCATCGAAGACATGACCCAGGTGAGCGTGGCAGTTTGAGCATTGTACTTCCAGTCGGTGTACTCCCATAGAATTATCATCTACAGTTTTTACATTTGATTTGGCAGTTGGGTCCCAGAAAGACGGCCAGCCAGTACTGGAGTCAAATTTAGTGTCTGATTTAAATAATTCCTGTTCACAAGCGGCGCACACATACATTCCTTCAGCGTCATGGTGCAGCCACTTGCCTGAGCCCGGTGGTTCAGTACCTTGGCGGAAGCAAATGTTATACTGTTCTGGGGTTAGTTTTTCTTGGTATTTATCTGAGGATTGGTTGTTCATTATTTTTTAATTATTCTTTAATATAGTCTTGATATTTGGCACGAAATTTAGCTATCTTAGGGTTAATAACTACTTGGCAGTATTGCTGGTCTGGATTTTTTTCGAAGTAATTATGGTGGTATTCTTCAGCTGGATAAAAAGTTTCAGCCGGTAATATTTGGGTGACAATTGGATTGGAATATATTCCATCGTTTCCTAACTGGTTTTTAATGGCTAGAGCGGTTTGCCGTTGTTCTTCATTTTGATAAAAAATTGCCGAACGGTATTGCTCTCCTACATCCCCACCTTGGCGGTTAATAGTCGTCGGATCATGAGTGGCAAAAAATATTTCCACAATTTTTTCATAAGCTATAAGATTGGGATCAAATTTTATTTGAACTGTTTCGGCGTGGCCAGTCGTTTCATTGCTTACCTCTTCATATGTAGGATTATTTTTACTGCCTCCAGTATATCCTGGTATCACACTCTGCACTCCTTTAACATGTGAAAAGATTGCCTCGGTACACCAAAAGCACCCGCCAGCTAATACAGCAGTTTGATTTTCTGTATCATTAGATGTCATATATTATTTGGAAGTTAGTGAGCTGATGTGGCTCTTACCTTTTTCATATCAAAAATATCAAGTTTGATACCCAGGCGTTTAATTAGTTTACGGGCGTTGGGCTCACCACCAACATAGTCAATAATTTTTTTAACATTGCTTTTGAAGCGTCTTTTTTCTAATTTTTTTAATTGTTGCAATAATAATTCAACTTCATCTTTCGGCGGGACACTCGGGTTAAGTACCCAGGCTCTTTTAGTATTATAAGGTATTTCGACGATTTTTCTAGAGGGTGATTTGAGGCACATGGGTCGGGAGACTACATACCTCACGTCGAATCTTCCTTTACAATATTAGGTTTCAGTCTTTACTCTCCAGATTAGAGGGATTAAGCCCATCAAGACCTGACATGTGTATTTTTATCGTAAGCTGGTCTCCCGTAAGTTGATATTTTGGAAGCACAAAGTCTACTTGAATCATTCTGTTTGGTCTTCCCTTAAACACAGGGACTATCACCCCGTTCCAATACTGTAATATGCTACGTTTCGGCCACGAGCTCATATATTTTGTGTAGTAAAAAAAGATAAAAATATCGTGGTGAATAAGGGGAAACAAATGCCACCCAAGAAATGTGCCAGGTATTTCTTCCATTTCGTCAACATGCATAGATCCCTGAAAGTTTATCTTCAGTCCTTTTCGTGGCAATGCAAACACTACTGCCACAAATGGTCGAATGGGCTTACTGCTCTTGATAAGTTGATCACCCTTTTTTGTAAGGGCTGGAGAAAATGGAACATGCTCAGGCTGTTTTGGCATCACTGTAAATAAATGTTTCAGACTGATTTCCTGTGATGCGGGCTTAAGCAAATAGTGGCCGCTGATCACCAGTTGTTTCGAGTTGTCCTCTGCTCTTACGTGTGTTTGACCGAGGCCATGGAAACTTATGTGGCCATTCTGGTCTTGCTGAATCTTGATCGGAACTGGTTTACCTTTTGGAAAATTAAAACTAAGCCATTCATAATTACCAAAGTCTGGTGAACCTAGATAAATACTTCCGTCTCTCTTGTTCTGACTTAATGTGAACAATTGCCAGGGCGTTCTTGTCGAGTCTTCTATAAAAATACGGCAATTCTTATTGTTTATAGTTTCTGACATTAGCTCAAACCTTTCTGCTAGGTTAATTGGTAAGGCAAGATTCTTGAATAAATCAGCACTTAGATTACACGATAAAAGGTTTTGTTGGCGGGACACTCGGGTTAAGTACCCCAATTATATAAGCATTATAAGGGTTTTTTGGCACTTTGAAAAGAGCATGATTTGAAGCATGTGGGTCGGGACGAGTTACAACTTAATCAGGAATTACTTATTTTATCTTTTAAATAGGGAGAGAAGAATTTTTTATACTTTTCTTGAATTTTTTTGCTCTTCCAATCTTCAGGACTAATTTTTTTTCTGCACGTTTTGGTACCACAGCGACATGTAAAGCTATCCCGTAATGTTTCGCAAAAAGCGTAATCAAAGACGAGTTCTTGCCCAGGTTCAATATCTTTTATTGTAACAAAAGTGATTGAATTTGAAAATCCAATATTTGGTTCACACGAGTGATTAAAAACACCATGCTTCTCAAGCTCCTCTCGGGTTGTCGGTACAATAAAAAAACTATCATCAATTTGAATACCCACATGTGTCATCAGTTGCCAATATTTTTTAATTTGATTTTTGTGAACAACAACTCCGCCTAATACTCCAACTGATTCACCTTTGTAAATTTTTTTCTTAGCAAAGACACCACTCCCCTGAATTAGAGATTGACTGGGCTCGGCCTTTGAGCTTAACCATCTATGAGGCCAAATTTTATGTAAATCTTCCATGGATTTTTTAAAAGTTGGTTTTAAAAGAATTGATAGCTGTTGGGTTTATCCGATACTTAGTTCTCTTGGCGGTGGGGGAGGGATTCGAACCCCCGAAGGCTTTGCAGCCTTACCGCATTTCGAGTGCGGCCCATTCAACCGGGCTCTGGCACCCCACCGTAAGTGTTAGTGTAGCATGGTTAATTATATAAAAAAAAGCCTGGATTGTATTCACAGCCCAGGCTTTGGGTTTAAATGTTTTAAGGAGCAGAAAAAAATTGTTTAATGACTTCCGGCTGGCCGGTGTCGTTTTGGAGCAGCTCAGGTAGTGTGATGCTTATATCGGCACACAATTTTTGTAGTGCATTTCGGACATCTCCCAACCGACCCGATTTGGA
>JADFTK010000001.1:62529-63673 GCA_022560375.1 Patescibacteria group bacterium | reverse complement strand
TTACAAAACAAAATGTCTGATATATAATAAAGGACATAACTATAGGACATAATACTAATGGAAAAAATAATGGACAAAAAGATAAACTTATCTACGTTAAAATGGATAATTCTATCTATGTTAAAGTGGATAATTTCATCTACGTTCCAAATTATTTGTCCTGTTCAGATTCAAACTTGGAAAAAACCTTCATATACAAGAATTTGGAATCTTAATAATCGACAGGAAAATTTTATTAGATTTTTTCATTCTCTACTTGTGTTGTTATTTTGTTCATGAGTGGGGGTGGGGGAGTTAGTTACCTGAGCCGACAAAGCCGGTGGGACCGTAGAGGATTATGTTGAGTTTATTTGGCATAGCACTAAAAGTGTTTAATTAATCCATTTATCAATATTGATATCAATACCTGTGGTTTCTTGCATGAATGTTGCACCGATTACAGTGCCAATTGATGTTAGGGATATATGTGCTAATGCAGATTTATTAAGTTTACTAAATACTTTTTTAATTTCTGGAATATCACTAATAATTTTCTTTTCTGCTTCTGGATTATTAAATAAGTGTGAATTATATAATTTAACTAGATCGTTAATAATTTCTTCTTTAACTTTTTTTTCAAGTAATATACTTTTTATAACATCAGAATTTATTACAGTTATTTCAAACTCATTTTCCGATTTTTGTTTTATTATTTCTTTAATTGATGGATTAGCAAGATACTTTTCTACTTCGTTTTTATTAAATGGTTTTAAAAAGAAAAAAGAATATGATTTTTTAAATAGTTCTATTAAACTCCATTGACCAAATTGATTATACATTGCAACACCGCATGAAACTAAGTGGGTAAATTCTGCGTTAGTACCTTTAAAAGAAAGCAGTGGGTTTATATATTTTGTAATGTAATCTTTAAAATCATCTAAAGATCTTATTTTTGTATATTTTGTTTGTGTTAAATTGTATATAAGTGCAATAATTTTGAGTTGATTTAATGTTAAACTGCCAGTAATTTTAATTGCGTCACTGAAAATTACATTCTTTAGATCTTCTTGTCCCTGATTTTTAATCCTTTCAATTACAAGTTTTGCTAAATAACCTCTTTTCTCTTTTGATTTTTCCAAACCACTTAATTTTCCCGCTTCAATTA